>CAMLRX010000151.1 GCA_946482545.1 uncultured Flavihumibacter sp.
GTAGATTCTTCAGGCTCCGGACCCAGCGACCATTATTCTTTTTACAGGATCAATGTACCTGTGCTATTTTTCTTCACCGGAACGCATGAAGATTACCACAAACCCAGTGATGATGCCGATAAGCTGAATTATACCGGAATGTTTCTGGTAGAAAAAAAGATCATGGATATTGTAACTGCTGCGGAAAAAGAACCCAAACTGAGTTTCCTGAAAACCAGGGAAAAACAAACCACTTCTTCCAGCTCTTTTAAAGTGACTTTGGGTATCATGCCCGATTACGTTTTTTCCGGAACAGGGGTAAAAATTGATGGTACCACAACGGGAAAACCTGCGGAAAAAGCCGGTTTGAAGAAAGGAGATATTGTGGTGAAGCTGGGTGATATAACCATTACCGGAATGGAAGATTATATGAAGGCCCTGGGAAGTTTTGAAAAAGGACAACAAACAACGGTGGTGTTTGTAAGGGATGGTAAAGAAATGAAAGCCGAAGTTAACTGGTAGAAACAGCGATATAATATGAAACTGAAACTGGATGTGAGCCAGATGGCAGATGAATTTTTCGAGGATACGCGGCTGCTCGGTGTAGTGGCGCCTATCCGCGATTACCAGTTCTGTTGGCGGTTGAACAACAGGCTCCGCTTTGATTTCAGGATCAACAATGATGTGGAGATACAACTTACCCGTAAGAACAGGCAATATTTTTTCTCCGTATATTCATTTCCTGAACCGCATTGCAGCCTGGTACATTATTTATACAACAACCAGTTTGACGGGGAATACCTGCTGCCGGAATTCAGACACCTCGATTTTTTGTGGTTGCTGAAAGGGGATGTGGTATCAGATGATTACCTTCAGAACATTATGCAACTACTCCGGAGTATGGGTGATGTGCAAATGGTAATGGAGATTGGTCAGAGCCAGGTAAAGCATAAAAGTCACATGATCTTTTAACAATTAATACGTGTGTTATGTGGGAAAATGCAGACAATAAACTCTACAGAAAATTCAGTTTTAAGGATTTTTCTGAAGCTTTTGCTTTTATGACGCGTGTGGCGCTTATCGCTGAAAAACAAAACCACCATCCTTCCTGGAAGAATACTTATAATACAGTAGAAGTATGGTTGTCCACACATGATGCGGGCGATGTTGTAACAGAGAAAGATAAAAAGCTCGCGGCAGCAATTGACGCTTTACTATGATAAAAAGAATACTTTTTTTAAGTGGTATCCTGCTCACCGTTTTGTTTTTCTCCTGCAACAATGGGGAGGAAGATAATGCCGTTCCGGAGGACCAATCGGATACAGTGAACATTCTCGCCAGAACAGATTCTTCTTTAGATGTATCCGGTCCGGCTGAAGGAGCGCTTCAGCAATGGTTTTCTTTTATTCAACCTGAATACAAAATAAGCATCGATAGTTTTGTGCTCACGGATATCTGGGTGGAAGATTCCCTGATAACAGAACCTTTCAAACCTGATAGCCTGTATTATCCATTGTATGGAAAGTACCTGCGCTACGCACCTGACAGCGCTTATTTCGTGGACCTCGACAGTTACAATATTTTATTGAAGGAAACCAACGGAGTGGTATCGGGAACAGTAGGTGGTCCAGACAACCAGGTTTTTCTGATTGATAAAAATAACCAGATCAAAAAGCGTTTGTTGTTCAATGGTCCCGGGACTTATATCCAGGATGCATGGTGGATCAACAATGAATCGGTTTTACTTGCTTCCATTGCCGAAGGTGATACAACAAACCGGTTTGAGCCCGTGTTGTGGAAAATCAATATAGTGGAAGATCTTTTCGAAAAATATGAATACCGCGGTGCTACTTTAAGAATGTTCCCCGAGTATGTGGAAAAAGTACGCTTCTCAGGAATTACGGTACGATAAAGGATTTCTGGCTTTTATACCTGTTGTAATACAGCATATAAATCACGATAGCTGATAAGGCAGGTAATGTGAACAACAAGACAATAAAAACAGCTTTGATAAAATTGTTCTTTTCGTTTTCGAAAAGCAGGTTGAAAGCGCTGAGTGATAAATACAGCACACCTATTGCGATAAGGATGGCAGGCAACATGCGGATCGTTTTTGGTGGAAAATTTCCATGACTAATTTACTAAATATCTGACAAATAAAAATCCCGCTGATCAACAGCGGGATTTTCTATAGTAATGTATCTTTTACCTGTTCATACTGGCGAGGAACTCACTATTGTCTTTTGTTCCTCTCATGCGTTTCAGCAGTTCCTGCATGGCTTCCTCTGGATTCATATCGTTGAGGTATACACGAAGCAGGTTCATGCGCTGCAGCACATCTTTTTCCAGCAGCAGGTCGTCACGACGCGTGGAGGAGGAAACCAGGTCGATGGCCGGGTAAACTCTTCTGTTCGACAAACGGCGTTCCAGTTGCAGTTCCATGTTACCGGTACCTTTAAATTCTTCGAAGATGACTTCATCCATTTTGGAACCGGTATCAATAAGCGCGGTAGCAAGGATGGTGAGCGATCCACCGTTTTCAATTTTACGGGCGGCGCCGAAGAATTGTTTGGGTTTCTGCATGGCATTCGCTTCCACACCACCACTCAGTACTTTACCTGAAGCGGGTGCCACGGTATTGTGTGCACGTGCAAGACGGGTAATGGAATCCAGCAGGATGATCACATCGTGTCCGCATTCAACCAGGCGTTTTGCTTTTTGCAATGCGATGGTAGAAACGCGTACATGTTTCTCGGCTGGTTCATCGAAGGTAGAAGCCAGTACTTCAGCTTTTACACTTCTTTCCATATCGGTCACTTCTTCCGGACGTTCATCAATCAACACCACCATCAGGTAACATTCAGGATGGTTTTCGGCGATGGCGTTGGCGATGTTTTTCAACATCATTGTTTTACCCGTTTTTGGTTGGGCAACAATCAGTCCGCGTTGTCCTTTACCGATAGGTGTGAACAGGTCGATGATACGGGTGGAATAATTATCTGGCGTTGTAAAGATGTTCAGTTTTTCGAAAGGGAACAGCGGCGTGAGGTAATCGAAGGGAACGCGGTCGCGTACTTCTTCGGGCTTCTTGCCATTGATGGTTTCTACTTTCAACAGGGCGAAATATTTCTCCCCTTCTTTTGGCGGACGAACCGTTCCATTAACGGTATCTCCGGTTTTCAGTCCGAACAGTTTGATCTGTGAAGGACTTACATAAATATCATCTGGAGAAGAGAGGTAGTTGTAATCGCTGGAACGCAGGAAGCCGTAGCCATCGGGCATCATTTCCAGTACACCTTCGCCGGGAATCATGCCATCGAATTCGATGTTGAAAACTGGTTCTTTTTTATGAAAGGTTCTGGGTTGTTGTTGTGGCGCAGGTTCGTGCGTTGGTGGCGGATCAAGGTTGATGTCTTCAGCAAGCGCTTCAGCAATCAACGGACTTATGATGAGTGGTTCGTTGTTCAGTGTATCATCACCTTCGTAGGAATCAGCATTTACTTCACCAATGGGAAGTTCAGGTTGCTCAGGCTTTTTACGAACAGGTTTTTTTGCAACCGGAGCTGGTGGGGGAGGAGGCGTTGCTGCCAGCGGTTTTTCTTCTTTTTTCTCCTCTTTCTTTTCCTCTTTTTTGATTTCTTTTTTAACCGGTTTTTTAGCTTTTGGCTCGGGAACTGTTTCACCACTTTCCACTACGGCTTCTTCCGTACTGTTGGCTGTTGTGGTTTTCACGATTCGTTTTCTCTTGCCTGCTTTATCATCATCTTTGCCTGCGTTATCAGATGCCATTACTGCTTGTTTATCCAGGATCTTGTAAACAAGTTCCTGCTTGTTCATTTTCTTAGCGTTAGGGATTTTTAATTGCTCTGCGATATCCAGCAACTCAGGAACGAGCATGTCGTTCAGTTGTAAAATGTCGTACATAGAAACGATTTGAAGAGTGGTTAGCCGGGCGGCCAACAGAAAGGAAAAATTTGATTTGAAAAATAAGTTGATTGGGATTGAAAGGAGCCGATGAGCTAGTTTCTCGTTGCAATGTTACAATATATTCAGAAAATCGTCAAATGAGCGTTCAAATATTTTGTTAATGGGTCAGAATCAATAAGTTATTATTATTATAATGGATTGATTTTCAATATATTGAAAGGATATAAGCATTGGTTATGATACCGTTCCATGTTGTTTTCACCAAAAATATCTTTTATACGTGTTGATTTCCTTGATATTATGTGGAAAAAAGAGAGATTTGTAACCACTAAACAATTGAATAAGGGAATCATGTTCAACAAGAGAGTCAAAATTTCAACTTTATTAACATCTGCTACTGCAGGCGATCAGGTTACGGTGATGGGATGGGTGCGCACCTTCCGCAACAACCAGTTTATAGCGCTGAATGATGGTTCTACCAATAATAATATCCAGGTAGTGGCAGAGCTTGGAAAATTCGATGATAATCTCCTGAAAAGGTTAACCACAGGGGCTTCCGTTAAAGTAACGGGAGAAGTGGTGCCTTCTATCGGAAAGGGCCAATCGGTAGAAATAAAAGCTTTATCGATAGACATTCTCGGCGACAGTGATCCGGAGAAATACCCGCTGCAACCTAAGAAACACAGCCTGGAGTTCCTCCGTGAAATCGCCCATTTGCGTTTCCGTACAAACACCTTCGGTTCCGTGTTCAGAATACGGCATTCACTGGCGTTCGCGGTACATAAATTCTTCAACGAAAAAGGTTTCGTGTACATGCATACACCTGTAATCACTGCGTCGGATGCAGAAGGTGCGGGTGAAATGTTCCGCGTTACCACGCTGGATCTTGATAAACTGCCCAGAACAGATGATGGTGTCATAAATTTCAAAGAAGACTTTTTTGGACGAAGCACCAACCTCACGGTTTCGGGCCAGCTAGAAGGAGAACTGGCGGCAATGGCTTTTTCAGAAATATATACGTTCGGCCCAACGTTCCGCGCAGAAAACTCAAACACCGCAAGGCACCTCGCTGAATTCTGGATGATTGAACCGGAGATGGCGTTCCATGACCTGGAAGACAACATGAACCTGGCGGAAGAATTCATCAAATACATCATCCGCTATGTGATGGAACACAATGCCGATGATCTTACCTTCCTTGCGCAAAGACTTGCAGAAGAGGAAAAACAAAAACCACAGAATGAACGCAGTGAAATGGGATTGATCGAGAAGCTGGAATTCGTGGTGAACAATGCTTTTGAAAGAATCACTTATACCGAAGCGATTGATATCTTATTGCAGTCGACCGCGTACAAGAAGAAGAAATTCCAGTATGAAGTGAAGTGGGGCGTGGACATGCAGAGTGAGCACGAACGCTATCTCGTAGAGAAACATTTCAAGAAGCCAGTGATTGTAACAAACTATCCTGCCGAAATTAAATCTTTCTACATGCGACTGAATGAGGATGGAAAAACAGTTGCAGCCATGGATATTCTCGCGCCTGGTATCGGTGAAATTGTGGGTGGTTCTCAAAGGGAAGAACGTTTGGATGTACTGGAAGAAAAAATGAAAAAGCTGGGTGTGCCTGCAGAAGAATTATGGTGGTACCTGGATACGAGAAGATTTGGTTCAGTGCCGCACGCCGGGTTTGGACTGGGTTTTGAAAGAATGGTACTGTTCGTAACGGGCATGGGTAACATCCGTGATGTGATTCCTTTCCCCAGAACACCAAAGAACGCTGAATTCTAATGCCACGCTAAAACACTAACCATGTCGATACCAGTTGTTGATCTTGCCGATTTCTTATCCGGTGATGCGGATAGGAAAAGTAGTTTCGTAAGCGCATTGGGAAAAGCTTATGAAGAAGTAGGATTTGTTTCCGTAAAGAACCACGGTATTCCCGATGAACTCATCAGTACGCTTTACCAGAAAGTACAACAGTTTTATAAATTACCTGCTGAAGATAAGAAGCGATACGAAATAGAAGGACTTGCTGGTCAAAGGGGATATACTTCTTTCGGAAAAGAACATGCGAAAGGAAGTGATGCACCGGACCTGAAAGAATTTTTTCAGTATGGACAAACCGTTCCTGAAGGTGTATCTTCTTCCGAAGATTATCCCGATAATGTACAGGTACCTTCGGTAGAAGGATTTAATGAGACGCTGCAGCAAACGTACCGCGCTTTTGAAAAAAGCGGTTTCGCTTTACTCCGTGCCATAGCGTTGTACCTGGGTTTGGATGAAAATTATTTTGATGAATATGTGGAGCATGGTAATTCAATCCTGCGTGCTATTCACTATCCACCAATATTTCGTGAGCCTGCAAGCGCCATTCGTGCGGAGCAGCATGAAGACATTAACCTGATCACACTGCTGGTAGGCGCCAGTGCCGATGGACTTGAAATACTGGACAGGTCAGGGAAGTGGGTACCCGTTACTTCGTTGCCGGAACAAATTGTGGTGAATGTTGGCGATATGTTGCAACGGCTCACCAATAATAAATTGAAGTCTACCACACACCGTGTGGTGAATCCGCCAAGAGAACTCTGGGGTACGAGTCGTTTCTCTATGCCTTTCTTCCTGCATCCAAAGAGTGATATGAGTTTGGCCTGCCTGGAGCACTGTATCGATAAGGATCATCCGAAGCAGTATCAAGATATTACTGCAGGCGGCTACCTGGATGAAAGACTAAGAGAAATTGGTCTCAGGAAATAATCAGTTTATCGTTTAATAAAGGCAACCCGGTTAAGAGGGTTGCTTTTTTATTAATTTTAGTTTGTGGTTCTACTGCGCCATATCCCGTTCTTAAAATCTGTGTTCATGCACAGTGTTACAGCGTTCGGTGGTCCTCAGGGACACTACGGAATGGTGCTGAAAACTTTTGTGCAGAAACGAAGGGATATTTCAGAAGAGGAACTGATCGATTACAATTCCTTTTGCCAGTTGCTGCCGGGCGCCTCCAGTACGCAGATACTTACATTGGTAGGGTATAAGCGGGGAGGGGTTCCGCTGGCCATCATTACTTTATTGGTTTGGATACTGCCTGCCTGCATATTGATGGGCGCATTTTCTTTTCTGCTTTTTCTTTTTGATAAGAAAGACCTCAACAGTAAAGTCTTTTCTTTTATTTCTCCAATGGCGGTGGGCTTTCTGGCGTATGCCGCATTTAAAACTTTCCGGCTTTCCATTCACAATACGATCACCTGGATCATCATGTTGGTTTGCCTGGGCATTACATATATCTGGTTCAAATCGCCCTGGGTATTTCCCCTGCTGTTGATTGCCGGTGGCATTGTTACCAATTTCAGCGACAAGCGTATTCCTCAGAAAGATATTCTTCCCAAGAAAATCAAGTGGGGGAACATCTGGTTGTTCGTTGTCATATTTATTGCGGCGGGCTTTGTGAGTGAGATTGCCCGTGTGCAACAATGGGAGCACCGTCGTGCATTTAACCTTTTTGAGAACTTCTATCGTTTCGGAAGCCTGGTGTTTGGCGGCGGGCAGGTATTGATTCCCCTGATGTACGAACAATTTGTAGTAAGGTTTGTGGCAAGAGGGCAGGAACCATATATGTCTGGGGCTGAATTTTTGACCGGCGCTGGTATTGTACGGGCAATGCCTGGCCCTGTTTTTTCCATTGCGTCTTTCGCTGGAGGAATGGCCATGCACGATCAGGGTGCATTGATGCAGGTGATTGGTTGTACGGTAGGCATGATCGGTATCTTTTTACCGAGTGCATTGCTGGCCCTTTTCTTTTACCCGATATGGCACAACCTGAAAAGGTATGCTGTGGTGTACCGCGCATTGGAGGGAATCAATGCTGCTGTGGTAGGCATTATGATTGCGGCCACACTGATAATGATGAAAGACATTACGATTACAGAATGGAAGACGGCCACCTTCATTAACATTGGAGTAATCGTAGGCACTTTTCTCCTGCTTCGCTTTACTAAAGTGCCCTCACCTGTGGTGGTGTTGGCGTGTCTTTTACTGGGGTGGCTGTTATAAGTAGTACCCGTTCTCCGTTATTTCCAGTTTTACCTGCTCCGGAACAAGGTAGCTGATATCCTTTTTCCCTTTGATCCATTGTCGGATCATTGTAGAAGAGATGTCGAGCAGAGGTGCGGCTATTACGGAACAGGGGAAACCTTCCTGTTGGGCCACTTCAAACCCAGGCCTTGGATACACATACAGCGGATAACGTTGGCCGATGACCGGAGCATTTTTCCATTTAGGGAGATTAAGGTAACTGTCTGCACCGAGCACAATCGAGAAATTATGTTGCGGATACTTCTCTTCCAGGTAGGCGAGGGTGTCCACCGTATAAGAAGGCTTAGGCAAACTGAATTCAATATCGCTTGCCCGGAGTTTATCGTTTCCTTCCACTGCGGAGCGAACCAGGTGCAGCCTGTTGTATTCGTTGAGCAGGGAAGAGGAAGGTTTAAACGGATTTTGAGGGGATACCACCAGCCAGAGTTGCTCAAGCGGCGTATGTTGTACCGTATAGTTCGCGATAATTAGGTGCCCGGTATGAATTGGATTGAAGGAACCGAAGTATAAACCGATGTTCATGAGCGGAAAATTAGGCAACTACTTCTACCAGGATGTTCTCTGCTTCATTTAAACGTAGGCTCAGGGTGTATCCTGCCACGGAAACAGAGATCGGATCTCCCATGAAGGCCACTTGTTCCACCCTTATCTCTTCGCCCGGGATACAACCCATCTCCATAAGTTTAATGAAAATATCGTCCTTCTCAAAAGACCTGATGATCGCCTTAGTGCCTGCCGTAAGTTGTGATAGCTTTTTCATCTGTTTGCTTTTACATTTAATGAGGCATCCTGTATGCCCGCCTTTGTTAAAGGATTCCTGAGCGAATGTACCGGGTATTTCCGAATTTTGAAGCATGAACAATTCCTCTGCAAAAGTAACCTTTCATTTCCTCGACGTAAAATTTCCGTTTCGGAACAGGACCCGGTTGAAGAATTTCCTTGTGAAGATGTTTGAATTAGAAGGGAAGGAGGTGGACAGCCTTCAGTATATATTCTGTAGTGACGAGCACTTGTTGCAGATGAACCGGGATTTCCTTCAGCACGACTATTATACCGACATCATTACATTCGACTTGTCCACTGCTAAGAACGACCCAACTGCGGGAGAGCTATACATCAGCGTTGACCGGGTGAAGGACAATGCGATAAACTTCGACTCCTCCTTTGAAAGAGAACTTCACCGGGTTGTGTTTCACGGTGTTTTGCACCTTATTGGCTATAAAGATAAGTCTGAAAAGGACCAGAAGTTGATGAGAAAGAAGGAAGATCAATACCTGAACATCTATTTTAGTTAATGTTCCACGTGGAACAGTTGTTCACAAGGTATATTTCGTTTGATTTCTATTGATAATCAGTGTTTAAGTTGAAATTGGCCGTAGTTTATAAGCCTTAAATTGATCTGGATGTGAATAAAGTCGCGCTTGAATAGATTCACACTTCTCTATTAAACAGCATTTAATTAGGCAATTGAGAGAGGAATGTTCCACGTGGAACACGTTTTAATTTTCTTGTCGTTACCATTTCCAAAAAAACAAATGTTCCACGTGGAACGTTGAGATAAGCTGGGAGTATAACCCATTTTAAGCACCATAAAGTTGGCAAAGAATACGGTTTAAATAGGAGTGCCAATTCGCATTATTAACAGTAAAGTCTCTTTAGTAAGATCGTGTTTTCTCAATCTTCTTTTAAGGTTTCAACCTAATTATGCACTTTAATTCAAGGGAGAAGCGTATCAATATTTACTACTCATGAATAAAAAACCTTAGGCCAACCTGTATAGTTTTAGTCGATTTAAGTTATAAAGTAAGCGGTAAAAGCAACGATAGCAGGTTTAGTAATGAAAGTATTTTAAGTTTTTAAAGCGCTGATGGATAGCGTTTCCCCATTTCTTCTACCGAACGCAGAAGCTATTGCAGCGCCTTAACTTATCTTCTAATCGTGTACCTTTGCATCCTAAATTATTCCGATGTTTCCTAAGTATGATGTGATAGTGGCAGGTGCTGGTCACGCAGGTTGCGAAGCGGCAGCCGCTGCGGCAAATCTTGGTTCCAAAGTTTTACTGGTAACCATGAATATGCAGACCATTGCACAGATGAGTTGTAACCCTGCTATGGGCGGAATTGCTAAAGGACAAATTGTTCGGGAAATAGATGCGTTAGGAGGATACTCCGGTATTGTGACGGATAAGAGTATGATCCAATTCAGGATGTTGAACCGTTCCAAAGGTCCTGCCATGTGGAGCCCACGTGCACAAAGCGACCGGATGGTATTTGCTGCCACCTGGAGAGAAATGTTAGAGCAGACACCTAATGTAGACTTCTACCAAGATATGGTAAAGGAGATTATCGTGAAGGATGGAAAAGCATGTGGTGTGGTTACCGGACTTGGGCACGAAATATTCAGTTCCAGCGTAGTGATTACAAGCGGTACTTTTTTAAATGGTATCATTCATATTGGAGAAAAGCAATTCGGCGGGGGAAGGGTAGCTGAGAAAGCCGCAACGGGAATTACTGAGCAACTGGTTGGATTGGGTTTTGAAAGTGATCGTTTGAAAACAGGGACACCACCACGTATAGATGGAAGAAGCCTGGATTATTCCAAAATGGAAGAACAGAAAGGAGATGAAGAGATTGTTGGATTCTCCTATATGGATGTTCCAAAAATTAAAGCAGCACAACAAAGAAGTTGCTGGATCAGCTATACCAACCAGACAGTACATGATATTTTAAAAACCGGATTTGACAGAAGTCCAATGTACGCCGGTAGAATAGAAGGCGTTGGCCCCAGGTATTGTCCCAGCATCGAAGACAAGATCAATCGTTTTGCCGACCGGGAAAGGCATCAGCTTTTTGTTGAGCCCGAAGGATTCAATACGGTAGAAATCTATGTAAATGGTTTTTCCACTTCACTCCCGGAAGAAGTTCAGATCGCAGCTTTAAGGCAGGTGCCTGGTTTTGAAAATGTACGCATCTTCCGACCAGGATATGCGATTGAATACGATTATTTTCCGCCAACACAATTGACTTATTCGCTGGAGACAAAACTGGTTCCGAATCTTTTCTTCGCCGGACAAATCAATGGAACTACAGGTTATGAAGAAGCCGCCTGCCAGGGATTGATGGCTGGTATCAATGCACACCTCAAAGCCAGGAATGAAGCGCCGTTCATCCTGCAAAGAAGTGAGGCCTATATTGGTGTGTTGATTGATGACCTTATTTCGAAAGGAACGGACGAGCCGTACCGCATGTTTACTTCCCGTGCTGAATTCAGGACACTGCTTCGACAAGATAATGCGGACCTCCGTTTGACTGAAAAAAGCTTCCGTTTGGGATTGGCAACAAAAGAAAGGATGGAGCGCATGGAAGAAAAAAGAGACGGTGTTGAAAAAGTAAAAACAACTTTAAAAGAACTCTCTCTCGATCCATTAACGTTCAACCCTTACCTCGAAAGTATCAATTCTGCACCATTGACGCAAAAGCAAAAGGCCATGCAGGTTTTACTCCGCCCAAATGTTGACCTTAAAAAAATGGTGAATGCATCCCCTCAACTGGCTGAGACACTTTCTTATGCGGATGATGAAATACTGGAGCAGGCGGAGATTCAGGTGAAGTATGATGTTTACATCGAAAAGGAAAAAGAATT
>CAMLRX010000152.1 GCA_946482545.1 uncultured Flavihumibacter sp.
GCGCCTTTGGGGCCAACCTGGCGGATCACCACCACATCACCTTCTTTCACACGACCACTCTGGATGCCTGCAATCAGGGCGTGTTCGCCATCGAATACGCGTGCAGGTCCTTCGAAGCGTTCACCTTCTTTACCGGTGATCTTGGCTACACTGCCGCCTTCGGCGAGGTTACCGTAAAGTATCTGAAGGTGGCCGGTGGCTTTCAATGGTTGCTCCAGCGGATAGATGATCTTTTGTTGATCGAAGTCGAGCGAAGGTACTTCCGCAAGGTTTTCCGCCAGCGTTTTACCGGTGCAGGTAAGGCAATCGCCGTGCAGCAATCCTTTCTCCAGCAGGTATTTCATCACAGAGGGAACGCCGCCATGTTCGTGCAGGTCCTGCATCAGGTATTTACCGCTGGGTTTGAAATCGGCCAGCAGGGGAACACGGTCGCTTACAGCCTGGAAGTCATCCTGTGTTAAGGGCACATCCACACTTTTCGCCATGGCGATGAGGTGCAATACAGCGTTGGTGCTTCCACCCAGTACCATGAGGGTTACGATGGCGTTCTCGAAAGCCTCGCGCGTCATGATATCGCGTGGTTTGATGTCTTTTTCCATCAGCAGGCGGATGGCTTTTCCCGCGGCAACACATTCTTCTTTCTTTTCCTTGCTCAGCGCGGGATTGGAAGAAGAATAGGGGAGGCTCATACCCAAGGCTTCAATGGCGGCCGCCATGGTGTTCGCTGTGTACATACCACCGCAGGCACCGGCACCGGGGCAGGAATTCATCACGATACCTTTGAAATCAGCTTCGTCCAACTGACCGGCGATTTTCTGACCAAGGGCTTCAAAAGAAGACACAATGTTCAGGTCCTGGCCTTTGTAATGGCCTGGTGCAATGGTACCACCGTACACCATGATGGCCGGACGGTTCAACCTGCCCATCGCGATGATGGAACCCGGCATGTTCTTATCGCAACCCGGCAACGCGATCAGTGAGTCATAATATTGTGCGCCGCAAACGGTTTCAATGGAATCTGCAATTACATCACGGCTCACCAGGGAGTAGCGCATACCATCGGTTCCGTTGGAGATACCATCGCTGACCCCGATCGTGTTGAAAACGAGACCAACAAGGTCCTGCTCCCATACGCCTTTTTTGACGACGGCAGCGAGTTCGTTCAGGTGCATATTACAGGTGTTGCCATCGTAGCCCATGCTTACAATGCCCACCTGCGCCTTCGCGAGGTCCTCGTCCGTCAGACCAATCCCGTACAACATGGCCTGCGCGGCTGGTTGCGTGGGATCCTGTGTGATCGTTTTACTGTACTTGTTCAGTTCCTGTGCCATTCTTGGTTAGTATTGATATAAATGAAAAAAGCCCGCCTTTTGAGAGGCGGGCCTTTATGTTGTGCTTACTAATGCTACATTGACAGCTCGCCTGGATGTTCCGGAATAATAATAATGACAGCCACAATGGTAATGACCACTGCAACGATGTTTACGACATTAATATTGATTCCTTTTTTGAACATAGCGATTCTGCTGTATTGCAAACATAGCAATTGGCTGCCTTGCTCCAAAATTTATTTTTGTTCCTGTTCATTTCAGATGATGGTGGATTTGCTCAGCGACAGGTTGCTCTTGTTGATCGCCGAGGGAATCTTATTCTCTACAAAATCCTTTACCAGGTCACCAATGGTGGTGGTGGTATAATTGTTTACAGGGTCGATATCCTTTGTTACGAATCCGTTTTCCAAAGTCCATTCCACAGCGGCGCGTACCAGTTTCGCTTCTTCGAACATGTTGAAGTAATCGAGCATCATAGCGGCGGAAAGAATGGAGCCAAGCGGGTTGGCGATGTCTTTTCCCGCAGCCTGCGGGTAAGAACCGTGAATGGGTTCGAACATGGCGGTACCGGTTCCCACTGACGCGGAGGGCAACATGCCCAGTGATCCGGTGATCACGCTGGCCTCGTCGCTGATGATGTCGCCAAACATGTTCTCGGTGAGGATCACATCGAATTGTTTGGGGTTTACGATCATCTGCATTGCGGCGTTGTCCACAAACATATAATCAACGGTTACTTCAGGATAGTTCGCAGCCATTTCCCGTACCACGGCGCGCCATAAGCGGGAAGTTTCCAGCACATTGGCTTTGTCAACCAGCGTCAGCCTTTTCTGGCGTTGCATACTTTGTTCGAACGCGAGTTTGGCGATGCGTTCGATCTCGTGGCGGTGATAGGTACAGTCGTCCATAGCGGTGTTGCCATCTTCGGAAAGTTCTTTCTTACCGAAATAGATGCCACCGGTCAGTTCGCGGTAGATGACCACATCTACCCCCTCAAGGTTTTTAGGTTTGAGGGGGGAGAGATGGTGCAGTGCCTGGTACGTAGTTACCGGGCGGATGTTGGCAAACAATTGCAGAGATTTCCGCAGTTTCAGCAGCCCTTGTTCGGGGCGTACTTTAGCGGACGGGTCATTATCGTATTTGGGGTGACCGATCGCTCCGAAGAGGATCGCGTCGCTGTTCAGTACTACTTCGAGTGTTTCATCGGGAAGGGGAGAACCGGTTTTGTCGATAGCATCGGCGCCCATCAGGCAGAACTCATATTCAAACTCGTGGCCAAAGCGTTGTGCAATGGCATCCAGCACTTTCATCGACTGCTTGGTGACTTCGGGACCGATCCCGTCTCCATATATTACCGCAACTTTCTTTTTCATTTCAAGGAGGTGTTTTAGTGTAGGCTGATTCAGCGTTGTTTTTCGTACGCTTCAATATCTTCGCGTATGCTTAACAGGTAGTCGATATCATCGTACCCGTTCAGCAGGCAGGTTTTCTTGTAATTGTTGATGTCGAAACTTTCCGAGGCGCCTGTTGCATCAATGGTGATGGTTTGGGCGGAGAGGTCCACGGTAAGTGTGGCGTCGGCAGGCTGGGCGAAAATTTCCTGGAGGAAGGCCTCGCTTACCTGAACAGGCAGTACGCCGTTGTTCAACGCGTTGTTCTTGAAGATGTCGGCAAAGAAGCTGCTCACCACCACGCGGAAGCCATAATCGAGTATGGACCATGCGGCGTGTTCGCGGCTGGATCCGCAACCAAAGTTCTTGGCGGCTACCAGGATGTTCCCGGAGAAAGCCGGATTGTTCAGCGCGAAATCTTTTTTGGGTTGGTGTTCATCATCGTTCTCATAACGCCAGTCGCGGAAAAGATTCTTTCCGAATCCTTCCCGTGTGGTGGCCTTGAGAAAACGCGCGGGTATGATCTGGTCTGTATCGATGTTCTCGATATTCAGCGGAACGAACCGCGACGTTACTGTAGTGAATGCTTGCATGTTTTGTTCTGTTCCGTTCGTTTATTGTTCAATCAGTTCTCTTACATCTGTTACCACGCCTGTAATGGCTGCGGCGGCCGCTGTGAGCGGGCTTGCCAGTAAAGTACGTGCGCCCGCGCCCTGCCTTCCCTCGAAATTCCGGTTGGAAGTGGAGATGCAGTATTTGCCTGCGGGGATTTTATCTTCGTTCATACCCAGACAAGCGGAGCATCCTGGCTGGCGCAGCATGAATCCTGCGGACTCCAGCACCTGGTCTATGCCTTCTGCTTTGGCTTGTTTTTCTACCTGCTTGCTGCCGGGAACGATCCATACTTCCACGCCATCGGCTTTTTTCTTTCCTTTCACAAAATCGGCCACAAGGCGAAGGTCTTCGATGCGGGAGTTCGTGCAACTGCCGATGAAAACGTAATCCACTTTCTGTCCTTTCACGGCCATACCGGGTTCGAAGCCCATGTAAGCGAGTGATTTCAGGAAAGAAGGTTTTTCCGTTTCTTCCATCGTATCGGTAGAAGGAATATTGCCTGTAACGCCCACGCCCATTCCCGGGTTAGTGCCATAGGTAATCATCGGCTCAATGTCTTCGGCTTTGATGTTGATCTCCTTGTCGAAGCTGGCATCCGCGTCAGAATACAGTGCTTTCCATTCCGTAAGCTTCTTCGTCCATTCATCTCCTTTAGGCGCGAACAGCCGGCCTTCCATGTATTGGAAAGTCGTTTCGTCCGGTGCGATCAATCCGCCACGGGCACCCATTTCGATGCTCATGTTGCAGATGGTCATCCGTGCTTCCATGCTCAGGCTGCGGATAGCGGAGCCGGCATATTCCACGAAGTAACCGGTAGCGCCGGAGGCGGAGATGAGTGATATAATATATAGTATGATGTCTTTAGAGAGTACGCCGCTCTTCAGTTCACCTTCCACGTTGATGCGCATCAGCTTGGGGCGGCTCTGCATCAGGCATTGTGAGGCGAATACCATTTCCACTTCGCTGGTACCGATGCCGAAGGCGATGGAGCCGAAAGCGCCGTGGGTGCTGGTATGGCTGTCGCCGCAAACGATGGTCATACCGGGTTGGGTGATGCCCAGTTCAGGACCGATCACGTGCACGATGCCCTGGAAGGGATGGCCCAGACCATAAAGTTCCACGCCGTGGTTGGCGCAGTTCTTAATGAGTTGGTCTACCTGTAAACGCGAAAGCTCCTCCTTGATGGGAAGGTGCTGGTTGAGTGTGGGAACGTTGTGGTCCGCGGTGGCAACGATCTGTTGCGGGCGGAAAACTTTCAGGCCGCGGTTTTCAATGCCTTTGAAAGCCTGCGGGCTGGTTACCTCGTGGATGAAATGTTTGTCGATATACAATACAGAAGGTCCTTCCGGAATGGATTTTACGACGTGCTTGTCCCAGATCTTATCGAATAATGTTTTTCCCATTGAATCTTTGAACTTTTTTAAAGAGGGCGTGATGCAGAAGCATCACGCCGTACCTAAACTAAAACACATGTGAAAACTTGCCGTTGTGTTGTGCAACAGAGCGGCAGGCACTATGCGTGTACTGTTTCGGCTTTGTATGATTTGGCGAGGGTGGCCAGGTCGGCGTCCTCTACTTCTTTTTTACTGTCGGCCACCTGCAGGAACCTGTCGTACAGCACATCCACATCGTTCCTGTTGAACTCGAAGCCGAGTTTCAGGAAGCGGTAGGCGAGTGCGGAACGTCCGCTGCGGGCGGTGAGCACGATTTTAGAACTTTCAGCGCCCACTTCTTCGGGGGCAATGATTTCGTAGGTGCTGGTATCTTTCAGGAATCCGTCCTGGTGGATGCCTGAGGAGTGCGAGAACGCGTTCGCGCCTACGATGGCTTTGTTGGGTTGTACGGGCATCCGCATGGTATCGGAAACCAGCCTGCTCATCGGGTTGAGCTGTGTGGCATCGATCCCGGTGTACAGTCCCAGGTGTTTGTGTTGCTGGATCACCATTACTACTTCTTCCAGCGAGGTGTTTCCAGCTCTCTCACCGATGCCGTTGATGGTACATTCGATCTGGCGGGCGCCTGCCATGGCTCCTGCGATGGAGTTGGCGGTGGCCAGGCCCAGGTCGTTATGGCAATGGCAGGAGAGGATAGCTTTGTCGATATTCGGCACGTTGTTCATCAGGTAAGCGATCTTCTCGCCATACTGATGCGGCAAACAGTAGCCGGTGGTATCGGGTATATTCACCACGGTAGCGCCTGCGGCAATCACCGCTTCCACTACACGCGCGAGGTATTCATTGTCTGTTCTGCCTGCGTCTTCCGCGTAAAACTCCACATCATCCACAAAGTTGCGTGCCCATTTCACACACTGGATCGCCCTTTGAAGGATATCCTCACGGGTGGAATTGAATTTCGATTTAATGTGGGAATCGGACGTGCCGATCCCGGTATGGATGCGGGGCCTTTTGGCTGGCTTGAGCGCTTCGGCGGCGGCTTCAATGTCTTTCTGCACGGCGCGGCTCAACCCGCAAACAGTGGCGTTCTTTACGATACGGGCTATCTCCTGTACGGATTGAAAATCGCCCGGACTGGAAATTGGAAATCCCGCTTCGATCACATCCACACCCAACGATTCCAGTTTTTCCGCCAGTTGAACTTTCTCCTTCGTATTCAGTTTACAGCCCGGAACCTGCTCGCCATCGCGCAGGGTGGTGTCGAAAATGTGGATCTTAGTACCGTTCATAGTTAGCGTTAAAAGTAAAAAAAGTGCAGACTGCTTATTTTTTTGTATTGCCTGCCGTATGAATTTGTAAACAGTCTGCGTAACGAAAATATCTTTCCTTATTTTCGTAATCAAACCAAAACATGCGCTTTTTTACACTCCACAATGGAGCGAAAAATCGCTGAAACGCAAGCTGGTTAAGGATTCTTACCTTTAAAAATTACGATGCCCAACCGTTCCGCAGACACTGTATACCAACTCATAAAGTCGCTGGAGAAGTCCGAAAAGCGCAATTTTAAGCTCTACATGGGCCGCAATACTGTTCAGGGCGACCTGAAATCGGTACAACTTTTTGATGCCCTCGATAAAATGGAGGAATACGATGAGGGGCTGCTGCTGAAAAAGAGCCCTGACATCAAAAAGCAACAGCTTTCCAACATGAAAGCCCAGTTGTACCGGCAGATTCTTTCCAGCCTGCGGCTGATGCGGGATGAAGAAAATATCGACATCCAACTGCACGAACAGATGGATTTTGCCCGCATACTCTATAATAAAGGACTTTACCACCAAAGCCTGAAGCTACTTGATAAGATCAAGGAGCACGCGCTTTCCAGGTTCCAGTACACCTTCGCCCTCCAGGCCATCATCTTCGAAAAAAAGATCGAAGGATTGCACATTACCCGGAGCATGGAGGATAGGGCGGAACAGCTTTCCCGGGAAACGGAACAGGTGACCGCGCACCTCACCCTTATCAACAAACTTTCCAACCTGGCCCTCCAGTTGTACAGTTGGTACATCAAAATGGGGCATGCGCGCGATGAGAAGGATGTATCGGCACTTAAACTTTTTTATGAAACAAAACTACCGCCGGTAGAAGCCGCGCAACTGGGTTTTTATGAGAAACTGTACCTCTGGCAATGCTATTGCTGGTACGCCTTCATCCTACAGGACCTGCTCCAATACTACCGGTATACACAGAAATGGGTCGATCTTTTCTCCCAGCACCCCTTCATGATCCAGATTGAAACAGGGCAATATATTAAGGGACTACACAATTTACTCGGTGCACATTTTATGTTAGGGAACGGCGATAAGTTCAACGAGGCGCTTAAACAATTCGAAGCCTTTGCCGCTTCAGATTGTGGCAATTGTAACGATAATAGCCGTATACAAACCTTTGTATATCTGCAAACTGCGCGCATCAATAAACATTTTATGGAAGGTACCTTTTCCGCAGGACTGGAATTGGTTCCGGAGATAGAAAATAAGTTAAAAGAGTTTGAATTACAATTAGATAGGCATCGTATTCTCGTATTTTATTACAAAATAGCCTGTTTATATTTCGGCAGTGGCAACAATGAAAAAGCCATAGAATACCTAAACCGCATCATCCACTGGAAAGTAGACCTCCGCACCGATCTGCAGTGTTATTCCCGGTTGCTGCATCTTATCGCGCACTACGAGCTGGGGAACTACGATCTGCTCGAATACCTGATCAAATCCGTTTTCCGGTTCATGGCCAAAATGCAGAACCTCAGCGTGGTGGAGGAGGAGATATTCGGATTTCTCCGGAAATCATTCTATATGACACCCGTTAAGTTGAAAGCTGCCTTCAAAGTACTAAAAGAAAAATTGGAGAAACACCAGGGTAAACCCTTGGAAAGCAGGTCATATATGTACCTAGACATCATCGGATGGCTGGAGAGTAAAATAGAGGGTGTGCCGGTACAGGAAGTGATCCGGCGGCGGTATATGCGTGGGCGGAAGAATGGGAAGAAGGAATAAATCGTCTTTTATGATAGACAAAATTTTATTCTTTTTGTATTTTATGATTAACAAAAAATAGATACATTTGTCTAGTTAACTGAACAAATGGAGAATTTATTTATTAAATCCGACTATGTTATAAACAATACCCCCACGTCTTTCCTAAGGAAGTTGTACAGTAAAATAGACTGGAACGACAGGTTAATTGGTGTATTGGGAGCAAGGGGAACCGGGAAAACCACTCTTCTTTTGCAACGTGCAAAGCTACAAGATAGCTTTAGTGAAGAGGGGGTTTATATTACGCTTGATGATATTTATTTCAGTAACAATCAGTTATATGATTTCGTTGTCTCTTTCAGGCAGAAAGGAGGGAAATATTTGTTTCTGGATGAAGTTCATAAGTATCCTACCTGGGCAAGAGAAATAAAAAATATTTATGATACATTCAAAGACATCAGTATCGTTTTTACCGGCTCCTCACTGATCGATATTTACCAGGAGGAGGCCGAC
This sequence comes from uncultured Flavihumibacter sp., assembly GCA_946482545.1. The sequence continues at coordinate 8,277 of CAMLRX010000152.1, forward strand.
CTTAGCAGAAGGGCAATCTTTTACGAACTTGGTGGGCTTTCTTTCCGGGAATATCTTTATTTTCAGAATATTGGGGAGTTTGAACCCATATCGTTGGATAAACTGATAACCGATCATAAGGCAATAGCTTTATCTATTTCTCAGAATATCAGGCCATTACAGTTTTTTGAAGCATATCTTAAACAAGGATATTATCCTTTTTTTAATGAAAACACCAATACCTATCTGATCAGATTACAGCAGATCGTCCGCTTTATAATAGAGACGGAACTGAGCTTTATCGAACAGGTGGATGCCCAAAGTGCCAGAAAAGTTATTCAGCTGCTGGCAATACTTGCTTCAAATGTACCTTTCAAACCGAATATCAGTAAACTGAGCGAAAAGACAGGAATCAGCAGAACAAGTCTGCTACAATACCTTCATTACCTTGAAAGAGCAAGGTTGATGAACAGCCTTTCCGCGGCAGGAAAAAGCATCAGCATCCTCCAGAAGCCTGATAAAATTTACCTGGAAAACCCCAATCTTCAATATGCCCTAGCTCCATCGAATGTGGACAAAGGCAGCCTGAGAGAAACATTCTTTTTGAATCAACTCCGCAATGCGGGTTATCTTGTTTCACTTCCGCTCAAGGGGGATTTCCTGGTGGAAGAAAAATGGACCATCGAAGTAGGAGGGAGAACCAAAGATGCCGCACAGGTCAACACCGAGCCGGATGCTTTCCTGGCTTTGGACGATATCGAAAGCGGAACCGGTAATAAAATACCCCTCTGGTTATTTGGGTTCCTGTATTAGCGATCAATTATTTTTTTTCCGTAATAATTTCCTACCTTTGCCCACTATTTATTTTGGGATCATTGGCTATTTTTCCCTGAATCTCGAAAAATTTAAACAACCTGCTATAGATCTATGGCTATTAAAAAAGAAAACCGTCCCAGGTTCAATTTCTCTCAGATCACCATTGGATTGGCCTCTCCCGACTCCATTCTGGAGCGTTCCTATGGGGAAGTGCTGAAGCCGGAAACCATTAACTACCGTACGTACAAGCCTGAAAGAGATGGTTTGTTCTGCGAGCGTATTTTTGGTCCGGTAAAAGATTATGAGTGCGCCTGCGGAAAGTACAAGAGGATTCGTTACAAAGGAATTGTGTGCGACCGTTGCGGGGTAGAAGTTACCGAAAAGAAAGTACGCCGTGAAAGAATGGGGCACATCAAGCTGGTGGTGCCTATTGTACACATCTGGTATTTCAAAAGCCTTCCCAATAAGATCGGTTACCTGCTGGGGATGAGTTCCAAGAAACTGGAAAGCATCGTGTACTACGAACGTTTCGTGGTGATCCAGTCCGGTATCCGCGCTGATAAAGGGCAGAACTATGGCGATCTTCTTACAGAAGAAGAATACCTGGAAATCCTGGAAACCCTTCCGAAGGATAACCAGTATCTCCCTGATGAGGATCCGAACAAATTCATCGCGAAGATGGGTGCTGAAGCAGTGCATGACCTGCTGGCCCGCATCGACCTCGACCAACTTTCATTTGACCTCCGTAATGCCGCTGCTACCGAAACTTCCCAGCAAAGGAAGGCCGATGCCCTCAAGCGTCTGAGCGTGGTGGAAGCGTTCCGCGATGCCAATACACGCATCACCAACCGCCCCGAGTGGATGGTAATGCAGTACATTCCCGTTATTCCGCCTGAACTCCGTCCGCTGGTTCCCCTAGATGGCGGCCGTTTCGCGTCTTCCGACCTGAACGACCTCTACAGAAGGGTGATCATCCGGAACAACCGTCTGAAAAGACTGTTGGAGATCAAAGCGCCTGAAGTAATCCTTCGTAACGAAAAAAGGATGCTCCAGGAAGCGATCGACTCCCTGTTCGATAACAGCCGTAAGTCTAACGCCGTAAAAGCGGAAGGCGGACGTGCCCTGAAATCCCTTTCTGATGTACTGAAAGGTAAACAAGGTCGTTTCCGTCAGAACCTCCTCGGTAAACGTGTGGACTACTCCGGTCGTTCCGTTATCGTGGTAGGACCCGAAATGAAAATGCACGAATGCGGTCTGCCAAAAGATATGGCGGCAGAACTGTTCAAACCATTCATTATCCGTAAGCTCATTGAGCGCGGCATCGTGAAAACGGTGAAGAGCGCCCGCAAACTGGTAGATAAGAAAGAAGCCGTGATCTGGGATATCCTCGAGAACATCCTGAAAGGTCACCCCGTAATGTTGAACAGGGCCCCAACGCTGCACCGTCTGTCTATCCAGGCGTTCCAGCCCCGCCTCATTGAAGGTAAGGCCATCCAGCTTCACCCGCTGGTAACCACTTCGTTCAACGCCGACTTCGACGGTGACCAGATGGCCGTGCACGTGCCCCTGAGCAGTGCAGCTATCCTGGAAGCCCAATTGCTGATGCTTTCTTCCCACAACATTCTTAACCCACAGAATGGTACGCCCATTACCCTGCCTTCACAGGACATGGTTCTCGGCTTGTACTACATTACAAAGGGTAAGAAAACCAACGCGGAAGAAACCATTCGCGGAGAAGGCATGGCTTTCTACTCCCCGGAAGAAGTGATCATCGCTTACAACGAAAAAAGAATTGACCTCCACGCCACCATCAAAGTGAAGGTGGATGTGCGCAATAAACAGGGACAACTGGAAAAGAAACTGCTGGAAACAACAGTGGGACGTATTCTTTTCAACCAGTTCGTTCCGAAAGAAGTTGGTTACGTGAACGCGCTCGCTACGAAGAAATCTCTTCGGGAGATCATCGGTGAGATCATCAAGATCACCGATATACCAAAAGCGGCGAAGTTCCTGGACGATATCAAGCAACTCGGTTTCCGTATGGCCTTCAAAGGCGGCTTGTCGTTCAACATCAACGACCTGATCATCCCCGATACAAAAGAAGAACTCCTCGAGCAGGCGAAGTCTGAAGTGGAAGAAGTGTGGGAGAACTACAACATGGGATTGATCACCAACAACGAACGTTACAACCAGATTATCGATATCTGGTCACGCGTGGATACCCGCATCACTGAAACACTGATCCGTGAACTGGCCACTAACAAGCAGGGCTTCAACTCTGTGTACATGATGCTGGATTCCGGTGCCCGTGGTTCCAAACAGCAGATCAAACAGTTGGCTGGTATCAGGGGACTGATGGCGAAACCACGTAAATCAGGTTCCACAGGTTCAGAGATCATCGAAAACCCGATCCTCTCTAACTTTAAAGGTGGCCTGAACGTATTGGATTACTTCATCTCTAC
>CAMLRX010000153.1 GCA_946482545.1 uncultured Flavihumibacter sp.
TGTCGATGCGGGCAAGCGAGTACATTATGGACGAAATGAAAAAACAAAACCTCTGATCTGGTTATGGATAGAAGGAAATCACTCAAACTGATTGCTACCGGTGCTATCGCTTCAGGTGCGGTTGCTGCTGGCTGTGCTACTTCCGATGAAAAGGACGTAAAGAAAGAAGAACCCGCTTTCAACTTCGACAGGGCCGCGCCGGAACTGGAAAGAGACACGGCGTTGATGGCACAAATCTTCTTTACCAAAGAAGAAATGGAAACCATCACCGTGTTGTCCGATATCATCATCCCGGCAGATGAAGTGAGCGGCAGCGCTTCGCAGGCCGGTGTGCCTGCATTTATAGAGTTCATCGTGAAAGACATGCCCAGGCACCAGGTGCCCATGCGCGGCGGACTGCGCTGGCTCAATTTGCAATGTCTTAAACGGTACGAAAAACCGTTCGTGGCCTGTTCGCCGGAACAAAGAATAGAGATGGTAGATCTAATAGCTTACCCCAACAAAGCCAAAAAAGAAATGGCACAGGGCGTAGCTTTCTTTTCACTCATGCGAAACCTCACTGCCACCGGATTCTATACCTCCGAAATGGGCGTGAAGGATATTGGTTACGCTGGCAACAAGCCCAACCAATGGAACGGCGTGCCGGCAGAAGTGCTGGCGCAATACAACATGGCTTATTCTGAGAAGGAGTTGAAAGAATGCCTGAGTTTCTGAGCGAATAACTCAGACTTCGGTAGCTTCAAGTTCATCTGTGCATTCGTTCAGCAATACCCCAACGGTTTTATGCAGGACCGGGTGTACAAATGTGCTGGCAATTGCATTCAGCGGCGTAAGCACGAACCTGCGGAAAGCCATCTGAGGATGTGGTATGGTCAGTTCAGGTGATGAAAGTACCAGGTCGTTGAAAAAAATAATATCAATATCGATGAGGCGGGGTCCGTATTTCTCCTCCCTTACCCGCCCGCATTCCCCTTCAATAGCAAGCAATACTTTCAGCAACTCCTTTGGCCCGAGCACCGTCTCCACCAGCAAAGCCTGGTTGAGAAAGGCGGGCTGATCGGTTTTGCCCCAGGCTTCCGTTGCATAAAATGGGGAAATTTGTTGAATGAAACCAGCCTTTTTCCCGATCAAAATGGCCGCCCGCTCAAGATTTCTCCTTTTTTCACCTAAATTGCCGCCTATCAGTAAATAAGCCTGATTCATATATCCGCCAGGTTGAAGGTTGCAAATATCTTTAAATTTATTTTCAAAGAACCGGTAGCACAATGAGAAGTTTCTTCAAATTTTTTTTCGCCTCCCTGCTGGCGCTCGTCGTTTTCTCGCTGATAGGCTTTTTTATCATGATGATGGTGGTGGCCGGTCTTACTTCAAAGGAGCCGGAAGCCGTGGCTGCGAAATCGGTGCTGGTACTCGACCTCGGGATGCCGTATCTGGAACAGGAACTGCAGGATCCTATCGCTGAAATCTCAGGTGAATCAGACCGGTTGATACCTGGTTTATACGATGTGGTGCGATTGATTGATAAGGCCGCCAAAGATTCTTCCATTAAAGCGCTCTATATTAAGGCCGGAAACAATCCCAATGGTTTTGCTGCTTCTGAAGAGCTCCGGAATGCCGTGATCCGCTTTCGTTCCAGAAGAAAACCAGTGATCGCCTATGCTGAATTCATTGCTCAGAAAGCATATTTCGTGGCGAACGCAGCCAACAAGGTGTACGTGCATCCGAAGGGAACTTTGGAATGGATGGGACTTTCGGCACAGATTCCTTTCATTAAAGGCACGCTTGAAAAACTGGAGATAGAACCGCAGATATTTTATGCGGGCAAATTCAAAAGCGCCACAGAGCCGCTCCGTGAATATAAAATGACCGATGCCAATAAACTCCAGACCTTGGAAATGCTGGAAGATATGTATCGTCGGATGCTGATCACCACAGCAGAGGCACGTCAGGTAGATACGGCCACACTGCGCGCACTTACCTTGAATGCTACCATCAAAACCGCAAAGGATGCCGTTGCGCAAAAACTGATAGACGGCCTGAAATATGATGATGAAGTGAAAGCTGAATTCCGTACACACCTCAAACTCGCAAAAGATGCTGCTATTTCGTTTGTAAGCATGGGCAGTTATTCCAAAGCGGTGAATTACAAACGAACCGGCTCCATGTCCAACAGGATCGCTGTAATTTATGCGGAAGGAGATATCGTTTCAGGGAAGGGCGCTGAAGGGCAGATTGGTTCCGATACTTACCGTAATCTTATCCATAAAGCCCGCACCGATAAAGCTGTGAAGGCCATCGTGCTCCGGATCAATTCAGGTGGAGGTTCTTCTATCGCGAGTGAAACCATCTGGCGGGAATTGTCGCTGGCCCGGAAAGACAAGCCCGTTGTGGTGAGTTTTGGCGATGTGGCCGCTTCCGGCGGATACTATATGGCTTGCGCGGGCGATAGTATTTTCGCGCAGCCCAATACAATCACGGGTTCGATTGGTGTATTCGGGATGATCTTCAACCTGCAAAAATTCATGGATCAGAAACTGGGCATTACTTTCGACGGCGTGAAAACCGCGCCGCTGGCGGATATGGGCAACGCCTTCCGGCCATTAAATGAAACGGAAAAAGCCTGGATCCAACAGGAGATCGACAACATCTACCTTGATTTCAAAACCCGTGTTGCAGATGCCCGTAAACTTTCATTGGAGTATGTGGACAGCATTGCACAGGGCCGTGTATGGACAGGTGAGCGTGCGCTGAAGCTTGGTCTCGTAGACAAGCTCGGTGGGCTGGAAGATGCCATCACATGCGCTGCGCGCATGGCCAAAGTGACCGACTACAGGGTGCGTGAATTCCCGGAGCCGCAATCCTTCCTTGATAAAATTTTCAACACAGGCAAAGAAGCCGTCAGGACAAATGCCCTGAAAGAAGAACTCGGCGCCGAAGGATATGCCCTGTACCAACGCGCGAGGTTCATCCGTCAGCACCTGAACCAGGCGCAAACCCGTATGCCATTCGATATCCTGGTACACCCAGGCAGGTTTTCCGTAGAACAATAATACATGAGTAAACAATACAGCCAGGTCAGGGCCACGATGGCCGTCGCGAAAGCGAGTCTGCGCGCTATTTTCAGAAGCCCTTCCACCGTGGTGTTCAGCCTCGGTTTCCCCCTGATTTTTATTCTGGTTTTCGGCTTCCTCGGAAGCGGTGGTAAAGTTTCACTGAAAGTGGGCTTCGATCCTGCTTCAGATACCAGTAATATCGTGTTTCAATCGTTGAAGGATTTGAAAGGGCTCAATATACAATCCGGCACTTACGCTTCGATGATGGAAGAATTGCAGAAAGGAAGAATGACTGCGTTGCTGAACATCATTCCGCCGAAGGCGGGCGATTCATCCTATAAAATAAGTATCCTCACTTCTGATGCCGTGAACCCGCAACAGGTGCAGGTATTGCGTTCTTTGCTGGAGGGAAAAATCAGCGGGCTGAACGCGGCGTTGTTCCCGAACCGCCCCACCATCGCCCAGGTAGAAGTGGCGTCTCAGGCGATTAAAGGCCGGGTGTACCGTACCATCGACTTTATTCTTCCTGGCCAGTTGGGCTTCTCTTTACTGAGTGCAGGTGTTTTCGGCGTGGCGTTCCTTTTCATCGGCTTGCGGCAAACGCTTGTGCTGAAGCGGTTCTTCGCCACACCGGTTACCCGCACTTCCATCCTGGTGGGAGAGGGCATCAGCCGGGTGATTTTCCAGCTTTCAACGGCTGTAGTGATTTTACTGGTGGGACATTTTTTCTTCCAGTTCACGCTGGTGCATGGATGGGTTACTTTTATCGAATTACTGGTATTGAGCCTGATCGGATTATTCGTTTTTATGGGCTTCGGCTTTGTTGTGAGCGGCATCGCAAAGAATGAATCGGCTGTGCCGCCCATCGCCAATATTGTAACTATGCCCCAGTTCCTGCTGGCAGGTACTTTTTTCTCCATCGACGCTTTCCCCGCCTGGCTGCAGCCGTTTTGCAGGGTGCTGCCGTTGACCTACCTCAACGATGCCATGCGCAATGTGGCATTTGAGGGGATGCACCTCGCAGACTGCGGCAAACAACTCGGTGCGTTGGGCATCTGGATCGTTTTGGTGTATGCCGCTGCCGTGAAGTTGTTCAGGTGGGAGTAGCCCTAAATTCGTAATATTGCAGCATGACCAGCAGTATTGAATTGATCCCTTCTTTCAAAATAGGCAATCCGTTCAGGGAAGGCGGCCAGGAAAACGACCGGCACCTGCTCCTGGAGATAGGTGGCAGATCGGTTACGCTCGCCGTGTACAATGGTGAAAAACAACTGCTCACCGGGCTGGAACATTACCAGTTGCCCGAATCATTCGAAGAGATTTACCGCCAGTTGGAAGATTTCCTGCTCACCCACGAATGGATCAGGAAACAATACCGCGCAGTATGGATTTGTTTTAATACCAGCGATGCCATGCTTTTCCCCGAGGAATTACACGATCCTTCCATCCAGGAATTGGTACTGAACACCGTTTCGGGTGATCTTCCCGATGGAGACGTGATCAATGAACTGGTAGAAAAATGTGGCTTCTATTGTGTGTACCGGGTACCTTCTTCTTTGTACGACCTCATCGGTTCCCGTTTCGGAGAGGAATCCGCCACACATATTTATTCCGTTATGGCCCGGTTCAATGCTGTCAATCCCGTTCAGGATGAAATGGAAGTCGTGATTGGCGCTGGCAGAATGACAGTTCAGCTTACATTGGGTGGAAAACTTCAACTCATGCAGTCTTACCCATGCGGCAATGGCGTGGAAGCGGCTTACTTCCTGCTCAATATCCGCCAGCAGTTCGGGCTGGATGCGGAAACCATTCCGGTCGTATTGAGCGGCATGGTGGAAATGGACTCCGCGCTGGAACAGGAGATCAGCAAGTATTTCCGGGAAACACGCTTCGCGGAAAAGCCTTCAGGCGTGGAACATACGGAAGAATTCAGCCAATACCCCGCACATTATTTTCATACCATATCTAAACTGGCATTATGCGTATCATCAGCGGTAGCTTAGGAGGAAGAAAAGTAAGTCCTCCCGCTAAAATGCCCTACACACGCCCCACCACCGATATCGCGAAAGAGGGGCTTTTCAACATTATCCAGAACAATATTGAAATAGAAGGCATCAAAACGCTGGACCTTTTCGGGGGCACCGGCAGCATCAGTTACGAACTGGGTTCCCGTGGCGCCACGGATCAGACCATCGTGGAGAAAGATCCCACCATGCATGCTTTCATCAAAAAAACGGCGGCAGAACTTGGACTAAAGCACCTTGATGTGGTGAAAAGTGAAGTGTTCAAATTCATGGACCTGTGCCAGGAGCAATATGATCTGATCTTCGCAGGCCCACCGTATGCGCTGGAAACGATCGACCTGCTTCCGGTGAAAGTGGTGGAGAAAAAACTCCTGAAGCCCAACGGCTGGTTCATCCTGGAACATACGCCGCGGAACCACTATGAGGGCTATCCGCTGTTCGTGCAGGAACGGAACTATGGCACCACAGTATTCTCATTCTTCATCAACCGGTAATATGCAGGAAACAACCGTTGTGCCTTACTTTATTACGGGCATTGGTACCGATGTGGGCAAAACTGTATCGTCCGCGATTGTAGCACGCGCATTGAACGCATGGTACTGGAAGCCTGTTCAGGCCGGACTGGAACCCGGTACCGATCAGCAAACAGTGGCTGCGTTAGCGGATATTCCTGCCGAAAAAATACTGCCCGAAAGTTATCGTTTGTTGAAACCCGCTTCTCCACACTGGGCCGCCAGGGAAGAAAAGATTCAGATCGATCTTAAAAAGATTGCACAGGATTTCAGGAACATACTGGATCACATCAGAAAAAATTCCTCCGGAAAACAATACCTGTTGATTGAAGGCGCAGGCGGTATCATGGTGCCGCTCAACGAAACGCAATTTGTTGCGGACATGATCAGGCAATTGAATATTCCAGCCATACTGGTGAGCAGGCATTATCTGGGCAGCATCAACCACTCCATGCTTTCCGCAGAATATTGCAGGATGAAAAATATTGAAGTGAAAGGCTGGATTTTCAACGGAAGCTATGGCCACTATGCGGAAGAAATCTGCAACTGGACCGGTTTACCTGAACTGGTTGCGTTCCCTGAACTGCCAGCCATCACACAGGAAGTGATTGCCAAGGAAGCTATGCGTTGCGCGGATACTTTAAAAAGGATATTATGACGAAGAAAGAACTGCGGAAAATATACACCGAAAAAAGAAACGCGCTTTCCGAAAGAGAAGTGCTCCGTGCCGACGACCTGCTGCTGATCCGGTTCCAGCAATTGTATTTCGAATCATTGAACGTGGCGCACAGTTATATGGCCGGCCCGGGGAAGAAAGAATTTGATACCACGCATATCCTCGATTACCTCCGGTTTCAGTACCCTGAACTGGTGGTGGCCGTTCCCAGAATTTATCCCGGTTCTTTTGAAATGGAACATATTGTTGTGGACGATGACACTGTTTACCAACCCAATACCTGGGGCATCCCCGAACCAATAGAAGGAACGGTTATTGAACCTTCAGCCATTGACCTGGTATTGGTGCCGCTGCTCTGTTTTGATGAACGCGGTTACAGGGTGGGCTATGGAAAAGGTTATTACGACCGCTTCCTGGCGCAATGCCGGCCCGATGTAATTAAACTGGGATTATCTTATTTCGAACCTGTTCCCGTTATCACGGATGCCGCTGATTTTGACGTACCTTTAAATTACTGTATCACACCGGAAAACATCTATGAATTTTAATTTCCCGCTGCTGAAGCCGGTCCGCATGTTGTTGCTGCCAATCTCCCTGCTGGCCGGTATTTATATTTTTATCAGGAACAAACTCTACGATAAGGGCATCTTGCGTTCCGCAAGGTTCAGTCTGCCGCTGATCGGTGTAGGTAACCTCGCTTTGGGAGGAACAGGTAAATCGCCTATGGTGGAGTACATTGTTCGTTTACTGAAAGATCAATACAACGTGGCCACGCTGAGTCGTGGTTACAAAAGGAAAACAAAGGGGTACGCGCTGGCAGGTGTTGATACCACCGCATTGGAGATTGGGGATGAACCCATGCAGTTCCACCGGAAATTTCCCGGTATTTCGGTAGCGGTGGGCGAAGAAAGAATCGTGGCCATTCCCCAGTTGCTGCACGACCGGCCCGATACGCAGGCGATCATTCTCGATGATGTGTTTCAGCACCGTCCGGTTCAAGCCGGGTTAAACATCCTGCTCACGGATTACAGCAATCTATACACACGGGACTGGTTCATGCCCACCGGTGATCTGCGGGATGAGCGCCGTTCCGCCAGAAGAGCGGATATTATCGTGGTCACCAAATGTCCGGATGATCTTTCAGCAGAAAAGAAAAAAGAAATATTGGCTGAAATAAACCCGGTACCCGGACAGGAAGTTTATTTTTCGGCTATCCATTACGGTGAACCCTATCATATCATCAAAGGCAATACCGCTCCGCTGGCAGAAGAAACGGAAGTATTGCTGGTGTCGGGTATCGCCAATCCACGTCCATTGAAACACTACCTCCAGGAGCATACCAAAACTTACTGGATGATGGCTTATGGTGATCACCATATTTTCTCTATTGATGATTTGAAAGAAATCATACGGAAGTTCCAGTCGCTCACCAATCCCGATAAACTTATTCTTACCACGGAAAAGGATGCGGTACGGTTATTGAAATTCAGCAGGGAACTTGCGGAACTCCCCATATTCGTGCTGCCTGTGGAGCACCGCATTTTATTCGGGGAAGCCGAACAATTTAATAGCAGAATCCTTACATTCATAGAGAAATTCCCTATGAACCACAATACACCTTCATGAAGAAAAAAAAACAAGGCAAACCAGGCAAGAAAAGATCGGCTCCGGAACTGAGTTTCAGGGGTAAACTGGAAGTGTCGCGCTCCGGAATGGGCTTCGTGATCGTGGATGGCCTCGAAAGGGATATCATGATCCGTCCTTCCGATATGCTCACCGCTTTGCATGGGGATACCGTAAAAGTGGACGTAACGAAAGACAATCCCGTGAGCGGGAGGATGCAGGGCGTGATCACCGAAGTGATCAGCCGGAAACAAACAGACTTTACCGGAACCATACAGGTGAGCAGGAACTTCGCGTTCTTCACCGCCGACAACGATAAACCCATGCCCGATATCTACATTCCGCTCACCGAGCTGAATGGCGCGGAGAACGGGCAAAGGGTGGTGGCACGCATCACCAGATGGGAAAAAAATAAAAAGCCGGAAGGCGTGGTGGTCAGCCTGCTGAGCAGTGAAGACGCCAACGACGCGGCCATGAAAGAAATACTGCTGGAGAACGGGTTCCCGCTCGATTTTCCGGATGAAGTAATGGAGGAAGCCGCCCGCCTGCCTGATGTGATTTCCAAAGCGGAGATTAAAAAAAGAAAGGACTTCAGAAAAATACTCACCTTCACCATCGATCCGGTGGATGCCAAAGATTTTGACGATGCCATCTCTTACCGCAAAACAAAATCGGGGTATGAGATCGGGGTGCACATAGCCGATGTGAGTCATTATGTGGAACCCGGTACTGAACTTGATAAAGAAGCTTACAAAAGAGCGACTTCCGTTTACCTGCCGGACAGGGTGAATCCCATGTTGCCGGAGCAGATATCGAACGTGTTGTGTTCCCTCCGGCCCAAAGAAGAGAAGCTCGCCTTCTCCGCCGTTTTCGAAATGGATAAAAAGGGAACGGTGAAAAAATACTGGATCGGCAGGACGGTTATCTATTCCGACCACCGGTTCACCTACGAAGAAGTGCAGGAAATCATTGAAAAGAAAGAAGGGCTATACGCGGAGGAAATTCTGCACCTCAACCAGCTTGCGCAGCAATTCAGGAAAGAAAGATTCAACAAAGGCGCCATCAATTTTTCTTCTACAGAAGTTCGTTTCAAACTGGATGAGAAAGGTAAACCTGTTGGTATTGTAGTAAAAGAAAGTAAGGAATCGCACCAGTTGATCGAAGAGTTCATGTTGCTGGCGAACCGCACGGTTGCCACGCATGTTTCCGAGATCAAATACAAGGATAAAGAGGTTCCGTTCCCGTACCGCGTGCACGATCAGCCCGATGAAGAGAAACTGAAACCATTCGTGGAGTTCGCGCTCAAATACGGGCACCGTTTCGACCTTACTTCTCCCGAAAAAATTGCGTCCTCCTTCAATGGAATGCTCGCTGCTGTGCACGGAAAGCCGGAACAACATGTGCTGGAACAACTTGGTATTCGTACCATGGCCAAAGCGATTTATACCACCGGAAATATCGGTCACTATGGACTGGGATTCTCTCATTACGCGCATTTCACTTCTCCCATCCGTCGATATCCCGATGTGATGGTACACCGAATTGTGCAGGAATGTCTCGACAACAATATTCATCCCGATAAACGACTGGAAGAGAAATGCAAACACTCCAGTGAACGGGAACGTGCAGCGATGGACTCCGAACGCGCATCCAACAAATACAAGCAGGTGGAGTACATGCACAATTACCTCGGCGATGAGTTTGAAGGCGTGATCTCCGGTGTTTCTTCGTTTGGCTTCTGGGTGGAAACTGTAGAACATAAATGCGAAGGATTGGTGAGCATCGCGAGTTTGAGTGATTACGATGAATTCAGGCATGTGGAATCGGATTACGCCCTGGTGGGCAGAAGGAGTGGCCGGAAGTTCAGGATGGGCGATAAGGTAACGATCAAAGTAGTGGCGGCCAACCTTACCAAAAGGCAACTGGATTATGAATGGGTGATCGCTTCGGCCATCAAAGAGGAACACGAAGAACAACGTCCCCCCAGAAAAAAAGACCAGCAAAAGAAACCAGCCTCCGGCCAGAAGCAGAAGCCCGGCAAAAAGAAATCAGCAAAAAAACAATAGGCGTACATGCACTCGTTTGAAGAACTTACCCGTTTATTCCTGGAAAGATTTGAGCACCGGCATTTCCCGGAAACGCCGGCCAGCCTGTATGATCCCGCACACTATTTCCTGGGTCTGGGCGGCAAACGCATCCGTCCCGTAACCTGCCTGATGGGCAACGAACTGTTCGATGACATCATCGCCGATTCCTGGCACGTGGCTACGGCTATTGAGCTGTTCCATAATTTCACCCTCATCCACGATGACATTATGGACAAGGCGCCGCTGCGCCGCGGCATGGAAACCGTGCACACCAAATACGGCGACAGCACCGCCTTGCTTGCCGGCGATGTGATGCTGGTGGTGGCTTACGATCATATCAATAAAGTGCAGTCTGGCTACATCCATAAAATCATGTACCTGTTCAACAAAACGGCACGTGAAGTATGCGAAGGGCAGCAACTGGATATGGATTTTGAAAAAAGAGCCTATGTAAGTTTGAACGAATACATCCGCATGATAGAACTGAAAACTTCCGTACTGCTGGCCGCCAGTCTGCAGATGGGGGCGGTACTGGGTGGTGCCGGAGATGCCAATCAACATCATCTGTATGAATTCGGCAGAAACCTGGGCATCGCGTTCCAGGTGCAGGACGATTACCTGGATGCCTTCGGCGACCCTAAAAAATTTGGAAAGCAGGTAGGAGGGGACATCCTCTCCAATAAAAAGACTTTCCTCATGATCCACGCGCTGGAAACGGCAACCGCCTCGCAAAAACAGGAACTGGTACGGCTGATGGAAGAAAACCCCGCCGATAAAGTGGAAAAGGTACTAAACGTGTTCCGCGATTGCGGGGTGGATGAATGGGCGCTTCGCCTGAAACAACAATACCTGGACACCGCCATACAACACCTTGAAGATATTGCCGTACTTTCGGCACGGAAAGAGCCGTTGAAAAAACTGGCCTCCTTCCTGATCCAACGGGAACACTAAAAACTGCTACCTAAACTAACCGACACCAATGGCCAGTAAACTTTTCAGGAAGAAATCCATTGAATCCATCAAACGTGAATACGAAGCCGGACAAACGGAGCATGGCAAAATGAACAAGGTGCTCAATGTCCGAGACCTTACTTTTCTGGGTATTGCCGCGGTGGTGGGTGCGGGTATCTTCTCCACCATTGGTGGCGCCGCTTACAACGGCGGACCTGGTATCTCATTGCTTTTCATCATTACAGCTATTACCTGCGGGTTCTCCGCGTTGTGTTACGCGGAGTTCGCCAGCAGGGTACCGGTAGCGGGAAGCGCATATACCTACTCGTATGTTGCTTTCGGTGAACTCATCGCCTGGGTGATTGGCTGGGCGCTGATCCTGGAATACGCCATTGGTAATATTGTGGTGGCCATTTCCTGGAGCGGGTACTTCAACAACCTGCTTGTACACATCTTTAATATTCATCTTCCCGACTGGATGCTGGTGGATCCTCAATCGGCCGCATCGGCCTTTAAAACCGC
>CAMLRX010000154.1 GCA_946482545.1 uncultured Flavihumibacter sp.
AGAACCAGCGAAGCAGCGATGGAAGACAGGAAAAAGAACGGGTATTTTTAATGTTGAATTTTAAATTTTGAATGATGGATTGGGGCGGTTGAAATTTATAATTCAAAATTGAAGGACAAAATTCAAAAGAATTAAAAGGCATTGTCCGGATAAATTTCATGTATAAGTGTTGAGAAAACCAACATCATCAATAAAGAAAATAGCAAATAATCATAGGAATTTTGAATCAGGAATGCCATCCAACATTCAAAATCCAAAATTCAAAATTACATGGATATTCTTCGTTTTATAACAGCAGGCTCAGTAGACGACGGGAAAAGCACCCTCATCGGCCGCTTGCTCTACGACAGCAAATCGATCATGATCGACCAGCTTGAAGCCATCGAAAAGCAAAGTAAAAACAAATCCGACGGGGAAATCGACCTCGCGTTACTCACCGACGGACTTCGCGCGGAACGCGAACAAGGCATTACGATTGACGTAGCCTATAAGTATTTCGCCACGCCCAAACGCAAATTCATCATCGCCGACGCACCGGGGCATATTCAATATACCCGCAACATGGTGACCGGCGCCTCCAATTCAGAACTCATCATCATCCTGATAGACGCCAGGCATGGAGTGGTTGAGCAAACCCGCCGCCACTCCATTATTGCATCACTGCTCAATATACCGCACGTGGTGGTGGCCATCAATAAAATGGACCTGGTGGATTTCTCACAGGACGTGTACAACAATATCGTGATCGACTACGCCAAGCTGGCCCTGGACCTGGGTTTGAAAGATGTGCATTATGTGCCCATCAGCGCCATCCGTGGCGATAACATCGTGGATAAAAGTGAAGCCACACCCTGGTACGAAGGCCCTGCGCTGCTCTCGTTCCTGGAAGAAGTGGAAGTACAGGACGATGTAAACCACTCCACCGCGCGTTTCCCCGTTCAATATGTGATCCGTCCCCAAACGGATGACCTGCACGATTACCGCGGCT
This sequence comes from uncultured Flavihumibacter sp., assembly GCA_946482545.1. Next base: position 989 of record CAMLRX010000154.1, read on the forward strand.
ATGCCGGAAAAATCATCAGCGGCGTGTACAAAAAAGGAGACAAAGTAACCATTCTTCCTTCCTTCGCCGAGTCCACCATTTCCGCCATTGAACTGGGTGGAAAAGAAGTGGAAGAAGCATTCGCGCCACAAAGCATCGTGCTCCACCTGGAAGATGATGTGGACATTAGTCGGGGAGATATGATTGTTCCTTCTTCCGATATTCCAAACACCAGCCAGGAACTGGAAGTATTACTTTGCTGGATGGACAGCAAGCCGCTGGTGCCCGGGAACAAATACCTTTTCCAGATCAACAGCCAGCGGGTACGCAGCGTGGTGAAAGAGATCAGCTATAAACTGGACGTGAATTCGTTGCAGCAATTGGAAGCGCCGGAAAAAGCGGGGTTGAATGATATTGTGCGGGCAACGATTAAGACCGCCACGCCTATTGCTTATGACGCTTATCAGGTGTTGCGTTCCAATGGGGGCGGGATATTGATTGATGAGACGAGTCATGTGACGGTGGGGGCTTGTATGATTCAGGGGTAGTTTTTCACGCAAAGACGCAAGGGAGCAGAGACGCAAAGCATAGAGAGCGTTTTTGACTTGATGAGATTTGGAAAGCACCTTTTGTGTTTTGCAAAGGTTATTGTGAACAGCGAACAACAATTGAGTCGCCGGTTTTCATGCACAAATATCCTACAATATAAATAGACTTTTTAACCAAAACCAGGTACATGCAACACGGAAAAAACTTCAAAACAACAGTGGCCCTGGTGGGTGCCGGTCCGGGTGATCCGGAGTTGCTTACGCTGAAGGCCGCGCGCCTGTTGCGTGAGGCAGAAGTGGTGATTACAGACAGGTTGGTGAGCGAGGATATACTGAAAGCGCATGTGAGTGAAGGCGCACTGGTAATTTTTGCCGGGAAGCAATGCAGGAGGGGAAAATCCACGCCACAGGAAACCATCAACGAACTGATCGTGGAACATGCGCTGGCCGGGAAAAAAGTGGTTCGGCTGAAGGGGGGTGATGTTTCTATCTTCTCCAATGTACTGGATGAACTGCTCGCATTAAAAGCTTATGGTATCGCCTACGAAATTGTGCCGGGCATTACTGCCGCCCTTGGCGCCGCTGCGTATGCAGGTATGCCACTTACAGCGCGCGAGCATTCTACTGCGGTACGCCTGCTTACTTATTATAAAAAAGAAATCCTTTCTGATGCATATTGGGCGGAACTCGCGCAAACCGAGGACACGCTTGTGTTCTACATGTCGGGGGATACTTCACTGGAACTGATTCAGAAACTCATTGCGCACAAGATTCCTGCGGACCGTGCGGTGGCTGTGATTGAACAGGCCACGACGCCGCTGCAACAGGTGCGCATCTCTGATATATACGATTACGAACAGAACCTGGGGCAGGAAACATACCTCTCTCCCGCCCTGCTCATTATAGGAAAAGTGGTGCACCTGCACAAGCAATTCGCCTGGCTGCCCAACAGCGCCAGCCGCGAACTGTATTTCAAACCGGTGGGAAGTCAGCCAAGAAGTGTTCAGGCCTCTCACATAAAACAAGCGCCCCATGTTAGCAGAGCTTAAATGGAAAACTTTACAGGAACTGGTGAGCGGTTCCACCAAAGAAGAACTCATCTGGATCAACGGATACCTTGCAGGTCTGGTAGCGCAATCTTCCGCGTCACCTGTTGTGGAAACGCCAGTTGCTTCGGCCGTTAAGGTGAACAAGATCACCCTTACCTATGGTACCGAAACGGGGAACGCCAAAAAGCTCGCCACCACTTTCGCGGGCGTGGCCAAGAAAAAAGGCATCCAGGTAAAACTGGCCGGGCTCGACCAGTACCGCGTGAACGATCTTTCCAAAGAAGAATATTTCTTTTCCGTGGTCAGTACGCAGGGCGATGGCGAACCACCCGCGGCAGCCATCAAATTCTTCGACCACCTGCGTTCTTCCGATAAAACCTATCAGCAACTCAAATACGGTATTCTGGCTTTGGGCGATACTTCTTATCCGCTCTTCTGCCAGGCCGGTGAAGAGATCGATCAGTTGTTCGAAAAGAAAGGCGCCTCAAGAATCCTGCCCATTGTGAAATGCGATACTGATTATGAGGCGGAGGCCACGCAGTGGTTTGAACAGGTGCTGAAAACCCTGGAGAACGGAAACGGTGCAGCGCAACCCGCCGCCGTTCCCGTAAAAGCCAAATCAGGTAAAAAACAATATACCGGCACCATCGCCACGAATGTGGACCTCAACGACCGCGGCTCTTCCAAAGAAACCCACCACATCGAGATCGTTTGTGACGAAGAGATTGTTTATCAACCCGGAGATGCCGCAGGCTTCGTTCCCCACAACAAAAGTGAAGAAGTGCAGGCTATCCTCGATATTACCGGATGCGCGGGAACAGAACAGGTGCAGTTCAAAAATGAACCCTGGGAACTCCGCGCACTTCTCACTAAAAAGATCAGCATCATTCATCTCCCGGAACGTGTGGTTAAAAAGTACGCGGCACTCGCCCAGCAGGATATCCCTGAAACAAAGATCGACTTGCTGAATCTGCTGAAAATATATCCCCTTGCCGATTCTGTTCCGGTGCAGCAACTCGTTGATATACTGGAACCCATTACGCCACGGCTCTATTCCATCGCCTCTTCGCCCAACGCGCACAGCGGAGAACTGCACCTCACCGTGGCACGTAATACCTATGTGGTGAACGATGAAATTCATTATGGGTTCTGCTCTACTTTCCTGAACGGACTGGCGGAAAATGCTGAGGTGGAATTCTATATTCATCCCAACAATCATTTTCGTTTACCCGCGCCCGATAAAGATGTGATCATGATCGGACCCGGAACCGGCATCGCGCCTTTCCGCTCCTTCCTTGCGGAACGGGACAGTACGGGTGCAACGGGCAGAAACTGGTTGTTCTTTGGCGAACAGCATTTCGTATCCGATTTTCTTTACCAAACCGAATTGCAGGATTTCTTCAACACAGGTGTACTCACCAATATCGACCTTGCTTTCTCCCGCGACCAGGAGGCGAAAATATATGTGCAGCACCGCATGAAAGAAAAAGCGGAAGAACTGTACACCTGGTTGAAAAACGGCGCGTCTGTTTATGTTTGTGGTGCAAAAGAACCGATGAGCGTGGATGTGGAAAGCACCCTGCTTGAAATTATTGCTGAACAGGGCAACTTATCCGAAGAAAAAGCCGTGCAATACCTGGAACAGCTTTCCAACGAAGGCCGTTACCTGAAAGATGTTTATTAATCCAGAAGAATTTTTCCCATGTCACAACAGCAACAACATTCTCCGATAGAGAAAATAAAAAAAGAAAGCGACGGCCTGCGCGGCACCATTAAGGAAAGTCTGGGCGACCAGATCACCGGTTCCATCCGTGAAGACGACCAGGCCGTGATCAAGTTCCACGGCATGTACCAGCAGGACGACCGCGACCGCCGCGAGGAACGCGCCGCAAAAAAACTGGACCGGCTCTATTCCTTTATGATTCGTTTGCGCCTCCCCGGTGGTTTCCTTACACCCGAACAATGGGTTGCCACACACCATATAGCCGGAGCGCATTCCACGGGCGTGATCAAAATCACCACGCGCCAGACGCTTCAGTTGCACGGCATCCTGAAATCGCACATCAAACCAACGTTACAGGCATTCAACAGGGCCAACCTGGATTCCATCGCCACCTGCGGCGATATCAACCGGAACGTGATCGTGTCCGCGCACCCCAACGAAACGCCCGTTCACGCACAGGTATTCGCGTATGCCGATAAGATCAGCCGCCACCTGATGCCCAAAACCCGCGCCTATTACGAGATTTGGCTGGATGAAGAAAAAATAGAAGATAAAAAGGAAGAAGCCGATCCGCTGTACCAGGACCGCTACCTTCCGCGGAAATTCAAGATAGCCATCGCCATTCCACCGAATAACGATCCCGATGTACTGGCCAACGACATTGGCCTGATTGCCATCGTGGAAAACAATGAACTGAAAGGCTTCAACATCGCCATCGGCGGGGGATTGTCCACCACGCACGGCAATCCCGAAACTTATGCCCGTGTTGCTACTGTGATCGGCTTTACCGATACGGAAGAAAAAACACTGAAAGCCATTTACGAAGTGCTCACCATCCAACGTGATTACGGTAACCGTAGTGACAGGAAACTCGCGCGCCTCAAATACACCGTTGACAAAGTAGGTGTGCAGTGGTTCCGGGAAGAACTGGAAAGAAGAATAGGCTTTAAACTGGAAGAACCGCGTCCATACAAATTCACGGAGCGTACCGACCGCTACGGCTGGGAAAAGGACCATACCGGGAACTGGCACTATACCGTTTTCGCCGAGAACGGACGTGTATTGGATGATGAGCAGCAAACGCTGAAATCGGCACTACTGGAAATCACAGAAGCACGGCTTTCCAATATCCGTTTCACCGGGAACCAGGGATTGATTGTGGCCGATGTAAAACCCGGCGATAAAAAGAAAGTACATACCATACTCGAGAAGCACGGGGTCATCGCATTTACCGAAGCCGCTTCTCCCCTGCGCCGCAACAGTATGGCCTGCGTGGCTTTGCCTACCTGTCCGCTGGCATTGGCTGAAGGACAACGTTACCTGCCGCAGCTCATCACTAAAATTGATAACCTGCTGACCAAACATTCCCTTCAGAAAGAAAACATCATCACCCGTATGACCGGCTGCCCGAACGGATGTGGCCGCTCCCATATCTCGGAAATCGGATTTGTAGGAACAGGTCCTGGCCGCTACAACCTGCACCTGGGTGGCGATCACGAAGGTATGCGGCTGAATAAAATTTACCGCGAAAACATCAACGAAGCGGAAATTCTAGAAACATTGGACGGTCTTTTCGCGAACTTTGCTCTTGAAAAAAACCAGGGGGAACATTTCGGCGATTTTGCCGTTCGGAAGCAATGGGTTAACTTTTAATTTTTCAGCCACGAGTCATGCCTGTATCAACACCAGCGCCATCATCTGCTTCAACAACCGCCCCGCACCAAAAGCCGGGGAACCACCTGCTGCCGGTATTCTTGAAACTGGAACAGTTAAGGCTTACCATGATTGGCGGGGGCGCCATTGGTTTTGAAAAACTGCAGACCGTGGTGACCAATGCACCGGAAACGAAGGTGAAACTGGTGGCCGCCCACATCAGCGAAGAAGTGGAAAACCTGGCTTCCGCGCACCCCAATATTACGTTGGTGAAGAAGTACTATGAAGCTTCGGACCTTGATGATGCGGAACTGGTAATGGTAGCCGTGAACGATATTCCACTCGCGGAACAGATTCGTATTGATGCAAAAGAAAAAGGACTACTTATAAATGTGGCCGACAAGCCAGGTCTCTGCGATTTCTACCTGGGCTCCGTCGTGAAAAAAGGAGAACTGAAAATAGGCATCTCCACCAACGGCAAATCGCCCACCGCGGCCAAAAGGCTGAAAGAAGTACTACAACATGCCCTTCCCGGCGAACTGGAGGACCTCATTGAAAACCTGCACCAGGTGCGCAACCAGCTTTCTGGAGATTTTGAAGAGAAAGTGAAAAAGCTGAACGCCATTACCCGGGGCATGGTGGAAAACGAGAAAGAGCAGAAAGAAAAAAGGATCCGCAAGATCGCGACCTATTCCGTTGCGGCCTTTGGCCTGATGCTGATCGGTCACTTCATCTTTTCATATATCCCGGTAAAAGATATTGGCACTGGTGCCATCCATATTTATGATCAGTTGGGAGAAAATTTCGGATGGATGGTGCTTGCGGGTTTTATTGCGCAATTGGTAGATGGCGCGCTGGGCATGGGCTACGGCGTAACCAGCACTACCTTGTTGTTGTCGACCGGCACGAATGTGGCCGCTATTTCAGGCAGTATCCATACTGCTGAAATGTTTGCGAGCGGTGCCTCGGGATACAGTCATTACAAGTTCGGGAACGTGAACAAGAAATTGTTCAAACTACTCATTATTCCCGGTGTATTGGGGGCTATCGGCGGCGCGATACTGCTTACACATTTAGGAGAAACCAACGCGCAATTTGTGCGCCCTATCATCGCCTGCTACACATTCTTCCTGGGCATCCGCATTTTCATGAACGCCTTCAAATCCCAGAAGCGGCCCAAAAAATTCAAGCGTTACGGTTGGTTGGCCGGATTCGGAGGTTTCTTCGATTCCTTCGGCGGCGGCGGTTGGGGACCAATCGTAACTTCCACCCTCATCTCCAAAGGAAGAACACCGCGCTTTGTAATAGGCTCGGTAAGTTTAACGGAGTTTTTCGTGACCCTTTCCAGTGCCCTTACTTTCTTCACCTTACTCGGCGTATCGCACTGGCAGGTGATCGTGGCGTTGATTCTGGGAGGATTGATGGCAGCTCCGCTTGCGGCGCGTTTGGCTGGCAGGCTTCCGCGTAAAACATCTTTTATATTGCTTTCTGTTTTGGTGATAATTTGGAGTGTAAGGATTATTGTTAATTCGTTTTGATCAACTTCACGCCCCATCTTTCCATGATCCTCACATAATTGTGTGATGTGCACATGCTAACGCACATCTTTATGCGATTGACCCGCACCTTCCGGGACAATATTTTTGTGGCACCAATGTACCCTTACTCCTTCAGGGCCATCTCCATCCGATATTCTTCATTCAAACACAGACCAGCCAGGGGTCAGTAACGGTGTACATCTTCTACAAAAAATTGAATGAACGATCATGAAACAGTTGTACTTTTTCGCCTTGTTGTTAACGGCTTTATGGCTGCCCGCACAGGCCGCGCCACCCACCATTACACCGAGCAATCCCAATTTTTCCAGTTATGAAGGGGGTAGTTTTACTTTCAGTTTCACCCGCGGCAATGGCGGATCGCGTATTGTGGTGGTGAAAGAAGGCAGCGAAGTGACCGGCAGTCCGGTAGATGGTGTGGGTTACACGGCCAACCAGAACTTCGGGACAGCAGGAACAGTATTTACCGCAGCCGGAGAATACGTGGTATACGCAGGTGCAGGGAACAGCGTAAACATCCGGTCGCTGAAACCGGGCACCGTTTATCACATCAAAGTATTTGAATACAATAACCTTACGGGAACAATAGAATACCTCACCATTCCGCTGAGCACCAGCACCAGCACATTGGCGGCGCCCACTACCAACGCTACAAACCTCAATTTCACGGCGGTTGTTGGAAACGAAGTGACCCTGAACTGGAGCAATGGAAACGGCAGCGCAAGGATTGTGCTGGCCAGAAAAGGCGCGCCTGTAAATGGTGTGCCCGAAAACCTCTCCAGTTACAGTTCTTCCACCAATTATGGAGATGGCGCTCAAATTGGCGACGGCAGCTTTGTAGTGGGGAAAACCACGACTACACGCGCAACCATCAGTAACCTGGAGCCGAACACCACTTACTACTTCGCCGTACATGAATACAACGGAACGAATGCTCCGGTTTACTACAGTACGGCCAGCACCGCGCAGGTAACCACGAATACCGGTCCCACCACCCCCTCCTGGAATCCGCAGGTATTGTCGGTGGAAGGGAACAGGTTCACCATCAATACGGCAAACGGAAACGGCACGTACCGCCTCACCATCATGAGTAAGGATCCTGTTACCGCTGTTCCGGTAAACGGCGTACAATACACGGCCAACGCGGCTTTTGGTTCCGGGCAGGAGATAGCACCCGGACAATTTGTGGTGAGCACCACCAATGTGCGCACTTTTACCAATCTTGAACCGGCCACCACCTACTATATGCGCGTTTATGAGTACGATGTTACCTCAGCCGGTTTCACGTATTACCTTACCAGCCAGTCGCTCAGCTTCAGTGGCAGCACCGTTTCGGCGCCCACACTGGAAGCGAGCAATCTTTTATTCGATAATGTTACAGGGAATTCCACCACGCTTCGTTTCCAACGGGGTAACGGCAGTTATGCGCTGGTGCTGTTGAAAGAGGGCGCTCCCGTTGACATACTTCCATCCGATCTCACCCGTTATACAGGCAACTCCACCTTTGGGAGCAGTGTACAACTCGGGACCGGAAACTATGTGATACATGGAGGCATGAACGGAAGCGCGGTCAGCATTCTGGGATTAGTGCCCGGTAAAACCTATCACGCGGCGATTTTTGAATATAACGGTACCAACTACCCGATTTACAGAAGTACGCCTGCCAGGGCTACGCTCACCATTCCCAACCAACCCACCACGGCGGCCACCAACTTCGCGGTAAGTTCGCGGGAAGGCAACAGTTTCCGGATTGGCTGGACCAACGGCAACGGCTCCCGGAGAATGGTCATCGCCAGGAAAGGCAGTGAAGTAAGCAGTTTGCCCGCCGATGGCTCCAACTATACCGCCGATGATGATTTCGGTCTGGGCCAGGAAATTGTGCCGGGAGAATTTGTGGTGTACAACGGCACTGCCGCCGCTGTTACCGTCAACAACCTCGATCCTTCTTCCACCTACCACTTCGCGGTATTCGATTACAATACTACAGAAGGATCACCCGATTACCTCACCAGCACATTCCTGAAAGGCAGCGCCAGCACGGTATCGGCACCAAGTGTAAGCACCAATAATTTAGTTGCTTCCAACGTGCAGCAAAACCGCGCCACCATCTCCTTCACAGCCGGCAACGGCGATGGAAGAATATTCATCATCAGGGAATCTGATCCGGTTAACGCGGCACCCGTTCAACTGACGAATTACAACTACAATTACGGATTCGGCACCATTACACTTTCCGGCGACAATTATATTATCGCAAAACGTACCGATGCCGCGGCTTTCACCGCCACGAACCTGCAACCAGGTAAGACCTATCATATTGCAGTGTATGAATACAATGGAAGCAGCGCTCCGGTTTATGGTGCATCTCCAACCTTATTCAGTTTCACCACACTACCTTCCGCAGATATCACGCCAACGGTTCCGGCCACCAACGCTTCCTTCAGCAATATTGACGGAAACAAAATCACGTTAACGTGGACCAACGGGAATGGTGCGAACCGCATTGTTATCGCCAGGAAAAACAACCCCGTAACATTCGATCCCGTAAACGGTACTACTTATGCATCAGCAGCTCAGTTTGGAACAGGAAGCGCAGTGGGAGCGGATCATTATATCGTGTACAACAACAATAACAGTTCGGTTATCATTTCAGGATTAGAACCCGCTTCCACTTACCATTTCAGCATTGTTGAATACAACGGGGCAGATGCCACTTCAGCATACCTCACTGCCAGTCCGTTAACAGCGAGCGCATCTACCGCGGTAAGTCCGGTTACACCAAGTTCCGCCCCCATCGCCACCGCCGGCGAAACAACCGCCAATCTTCAGTGGACCAAAGGGAGTGGCAGTGGCAGACTGGTTGTATTGAAAGAAAACGGGGCGGTAACGGGCAATCCCGTAGACCTGAATAAGTACACCGCCAATACTGCTTTCCGGAGCGGCGCACAAATAGGATTGAACGAATTCGTGGTGTACAGCGGCACCGGCAACAGTGTTTCGGTTACTGGTCTTACCGCCAATACAACTTATCATTACGAAGTGTTTGAATACAACGGAAGCGATGCGCCGGTTTACAATACAACCGGTACCACGGGCAGCTTTGTTACCACAGGACCGTTGCCGCTTTCATGGGTAAGCTTTACGGGTAAGCAACAGGAGGGGAAAGTGCAACTGGAATGGGTAACCGCAGATGAATACAATACCAGTCACTTTATCGTGGAACGAAGTGAAGGAAACGGAAATTTCGCGGCTATTGGACACGTTGCTGCTAAAGGTGGGAACGGAGAAAACAACTACAGTTTTACAGACCAATTCCCTTTGAAAACACAGGCTATCTACCGCATTAAACAGGTGGATACAGATGGACAGTTTGAATATTCACAAAGCATCAGGATCGGGACGGAGCAAGAGGGGCTTGAACTGAAGTTGTTTCCCAACCCGGCGCCATCAATGGTAACGCTTTCCATTCCCGGTGTGGATTCGGTATTCGCTTACCGGATTACGGATAACAACGGGAGCACGGTGAAGATGGGTAATACACGCAATGGAGCTGCGGTTTCATTGAATGGGTTGAAGCCTGGGGTGTATCATGTGCAGGTGTTGCATGGGGGGAAAGTAGTTGTGGGGACTTTGCTGAAGCGATAGTTTTTTCATGCGATTGCTTCATGCTTCGCGACGATTGGTATTTTTCACGCAAGGACGCTAGGGAGCAAGGACGCAAGGCGTTGGCTAGATTTGGGGAGGTTTTCTTGCGGAAATTTTATTTCTCGCGACGGCGCAGCGACGCAACGCCTTGAGTAG
>CAMLRX010000155.1 GCA_946482545.1 uncultured Flavihumibacter sp.
TGCTGGTCCATTCCGTGGTGCGCATTGGCCGATAAAGCGCTCCCCTGGCCTGTTTCAAAATACATTACATTATTACCAACGGTTCCCCGTTCCAGCGATAAAGTGGCCTGGTGCGCTTCCCGGAGCATTGATAAAGAAATGCCGAAGGCTGAATTGGTGCGTTCCGTGCCACCGATAGACTGAAAACAAAGATCAACCGGCGCGCCTTTTTCAATCAGTTCCAGCGTGGTCGTAATATGCGTCAACACACAGGATTGTGTGGGAATATTGAACTGATGGATCACGTTATTGAGCAGGTGCAGCAAGGTGTTCACGCCTGCCGGACTATCAGTTGCGGGGTTGATACCAATCACCGCATCACCGTTTCCATACAATAATCCATCTACCATACTGGCCGCGATTCCCCGCGGATCATCGGTAGGATGATTGGGCTGTAACCGGGTGGAGAAACGTCCCTTAAGGCCGATGGTATTGCGGAATTTCGTGACCACTTCGCATTTCTTTGCCACGGCAATAAGATCCTGGTTGCGCATGATCTTGCTGACCGCGGCGGCCATTTCAGGGGTGATGCCCGGGGCGAGTTTGCGCAGTACTTCCGAACTGGCTTCCGGTCCAAGTAACCAGTTGCGGAAATCGCCTACGGTAAGGTGCGCCACCGGTTCAAAGGCCGCGATATGATGCGTATCAATAATCAGTCGGGTGATTTCATCCTTTTCATAAGGAACGGGGGTTTCATTCAGGAATTGCTTCAGCGGTAATTCCGCCAGCGTAAGTTGTGCAGCCACGCGTTCTTCATAAGAATCGGCGCATACACCCGCCAACGCATCGCCGCTCCGGAAAGGAGAAGCCTTTGCCAGCAACATTTTCAGATCACTGAACACATATACGGTTTGCCCTATCGTTTGCCGGTACTTCATATTATACAATAGGCGCGGGTCTATTCAACAATTCATCGGTTACCGTCCGCTTTCCCTTCAACAAAAATAGTCCTCCCGCCAATACCAATCCTCCGAAGAAAATACCACTGAGCACCAGGTTATAATACACAAGTGCGATCAGGCAAACAACCGATAGTACCAGCGCGATCGCCGGAAATACCGGATAAAAAGGCGCAATGAACGGACGCTCCAACCCCGGCTCTTTTTTCCGGAGTATAAACAGGCTGATCATACTCATAATATACATCACCAATGCTCCGAGTACCGCCAATATGATCACCTGGCTGGTGGTGCCCGTGAAGATTGCCACAAAACTCACCACTCCACCTGCGGCAATGGCCCAATGGGGCGTTTTGAAACGTGTATTTACGGCTGAGAGTTTTTCAGGAAGAAAACCACTCCGTGCCATAGCGAACACCTGCCGCGAAGAAGCGAGGATCGTCCCATGAAGCGACGCGATCAATCCGAACAATCCTATGCTCGCAAATAACTTCGTTAAACTATTGTCTTTTCCCAATACCATCCCAATGGCTTCCGGTAATGGGTAGTCGATATTGCTGAGTGCTCGCCAGTTGCCCACGCCGCCTGTGAGGATCATCACACCGAGGGCCAGGAACGCCAATGTGCCCAATGCGGAGATGTATCCTTTCGGGATGTTGCGCGCCGGGTTCTTCACTTCTTCCGCCACCATGGCCACTCCTTCGATGGCAAGGTAGAACCACACCGCGAAAGGCAGCGCCGCGAACACACCAGACCAACCAAAAGGCATGGGATCGGTCATGAAGTTATCCATTTTGAAATGAGGAGCCACAATTCCCATAAATATGAGCAGTTCGATAACCGCAAGCGCCGTGATGAAAATGGAAAAAACCGCCGATTCCTTCACGCCGGAAGCATTAAGTAACATGAACACCACGTTGAACACGAGCGCTGAAGGGATAACCCCAACAGAAGGGTATAAAAAGTGCAGGTAACTGCCCAATGCGAAAGCAATCGCAGGCGTGGCCAGCAGAAAGTCGACCAGCGTGGCATAACCCGCTATCAGCCCACCCATTGGGCCCATAGCTCTGTACGCATAAGCAAAAGCGCCGCCCGCATGTGGAATGGCGGCCGTTAACTCGGTATAACTAAAAATGAAAGTGACATACATCACCGTAACCAGTAAGGTGGCGATCAGGAAACCGATGGTACCGGAAACGCCCCAGCCATAGTTCCAGCCGAAATATTCTCCGGAGATGACGAGGCCCACGGCGATGGCCCAGAGATGAATGGGTTTTAAGGTACGCTTTAACGTTGCTGCAGTTTGATGCTCCATGTTTCAATGGTGTGAATGAGTAAACTGCGCAGCTACAGACAATTGGCGTTTGAAGTTAGATAATGAAAATTAAACCGCCGCTAAAATTTATATGTCGCGTAAGCGATAATAATCGCAGCGATGATCCCCACCAGGTCGGCGATGAGTCCGCAGGTGAGCGCGTAGCGTGTTTTGCGGATGTTCACGCTCCCGAAATATACCGCGAGTATATAAAAGGTTGTTTCCGTGGATCCCTGCATAATGGAGGCCAGGTAACCCTGGAACGAATCCACGCCATGTGTTTTCATCACATCCACCATCAACCCGCGGGCGCCGCCACCGCTCAGGGATTTCATAATACCCACGGGTACAACGGGAACAAAACTGGTATCGAATCCCATGGCTGCTACGGCGAACGCGATGCCCTGTTCTATATAATCCATGCAGCCCGTGGTACGGAATGCACTTATCGCCACAAGGATGGCGATGAGGTATGGAATAATGGTAACGGCCGTCTGGAAGCCCTCCTTCGCGCCTTCAATGAAGGCCTCGTACACGTTGATCTTCTTCACCATGCCCATCACCAGGAAAGAAATGATGATGGAAAAAATAATCAGGCTTCCCAATAACCCGATGTATTGCGCCATCACTTCGGGAGAATACTGCCGCAGCCAGAAGAAAAGTGCGGCCATGATGCCGGAAAAGCCCAGCACAAAAACCAGGACGGGCAATTTAAAAAGATTGATGCGCTGGTAAGCGGCCACGGCCACCATACCCGAAATGAAGGAAACGAAAGTGCCCATGAGCGTGGGTAGGAAAATGTCGGTAGCATTAAAGCCTACTAACCCCTGCTCAATGGCCATACTCTGCCGGATGGCAATTACGGAAGTCGGGATCAGCGTAATGCCGGCGGTATTCAGCACCAGGAACATGATCTGCGCGTTACTCGCGGTCTCTTTCTCCGGGTTAATTTCCTGCAATTCTTTCATGGCCTTCAGGCCCAAAGGGGTGGCCGCATTGTCCAGTCCCAGCATGTTCGCCGAGAAGTTCATCATAATCGAACCGTTCGCGGGATGGCCGGTTGGAATGGAGGGGAATAGTTTCCGGAAGAACGGGGCTACGGCCCTGGAAAAAACCTGTATCATACCCGCCCGCTCTCCTATTTTCATGATCCCCAGCCAAAGGGTCATCATACCCACCAGTCCGATGGAAATATCGAAGCCCGTTTTGGCTGAATCGAATATACCTGAAACTACTTTGGAGAAAATTTCCACATCTCCAAAAAAGATCAGCTTAATAAGGGCCACTATAAATGCAATGAGGAAAAAAGCCAGCCAGACATAATTAAGCGCCATGCGGAATGGATTGGTAAGAATAATTGGCGGAAAATAGGAAATTTTACGCGATCACTGAAATCACGCTGGTTAGAAAGCCAGTCGATCCACCATGGAAATCCCTATCTTTGCGGCCGAAAAATCTCCAAAATGGCTTTACAAGCAGGTATTGTAGGATTGCCCAATGTAGGAAAATCCACTCTTTTCAACGCAGTGAGCAACAGTGCAAAGGCGCAGGCGAGCAATTATCGTTTCTGTACCATCGATCCCAATGTGGGACTCGTGGATGTTCCCGATTCCAGGCTGAACAAACTGGCGGAACTGGTGAACCCCAACAGGGTGGTGCCCACACAGATCGAGATCGTGGACATCGCCGGACTGGTGCGCGGCGCCAGTAAAGGGGAAGGCCTGGGCAACAAGTTCCTCGGCAATATCCGTGAAGTGGATGCCATCGTGCACGTAATCCGTTGTTTCGAAGACGAGAACATCCTACGCGAAGAAGGCGCCATCAATCCCGTTAGCGATAAAGAAATCATTGATACAGAACTGCAGTTGAAGGACCTGGAAAGCGTGGAGAAAAAACTGCAACGCACCGAGAAAATGGCCAAAACAGACCCCAAGGCCAAAGTGGAAATGGAAATCCTGAAACGCTGTAAAGATCACCTGGAAAAAGGACAAAGCATACGCACACTCGCCTTGGATAAGGAAGAACGCGTAGCAATCGCCGACCTTTTCCTGCTCACCGAAAAACTGGTGCTCTACGTCGCCAACGTGGAAGAAGCCAGCATGCACACCGGCAACAAATACTCCGAAATGCTGAAAGCAGCCGTGGCTTCTGAAAATGCGGAAGTAGTGGTGATGTGCAATAACATCGAAGCACAAATCGCGGAAATCGAGAACCCCGAAGACAAGGCCATGTTCATGGAAGAATACAACATGACTGAACCGGCACTCGATAAAATGATTCACTCTGTCTACAAACTGCTGAAACTACAAACTTACTTCACCGCAGGTGTGCAGGAAGTGCGCGCCTGGACCATCCAGGAAGGTTGGAAAGCGCCACAAGCCGCCAGTGTGATCCATACTGATTTCGAAAAAGGCTTTATCAAAGCCGAAGTGATCGCCTACGATGATTATGTGAAGTATGGCTCCGAAACTGCCTGCCGCGACAACGGAAAACTGAGGATTGAAGGAAAAGAATATATCGTGAAAGATGGCGACATCATGCACTTCCGCTTCAACGTGTAGTGGTTCTTAAAAGACTTTGCGCCTTAGTGCCTTTGCGAGAATCATTTTCTACCTAAATCAGATTTTGATATCTCGCAAAGGCACTAAGGCGCAAAGAAATTAACTATTTCAGTCCGAAAATCTGCGTGAAATACAATTCCCCGCTTTTGCTTCTCGCAACGCCCACGCCCATCAGGTTGTATTTCCCTTCAATATTCTTTCTGTGCCCCGGGCTCTTCAGCCAGCCTTTCACCACTTCTTCCGCGGAAAGATTCCCAAAAGCCACGTTCTCGGCCCATCCCTTCAATGTGCCTTCCGAAGACGCGATCTTTTTTACCCTGGCCTCGAAGCCATTGTGGCCAAAGGCCGTCTTCTTTTTTGCCATGTTTGCGCTGTGTTGTTCCGCGGCTTTTGCCATGGCGCTGTTCCATTGCAGCGGAGGAAGGTTTTTCTTTTTACGGTGCTTGTTCACCAGCTCCAGAATCTCCGATTCCATATCACTAGGATCATTATCATCGGAAACCAGTTGAACTGTAAGCACCGGATGCAATTCCGCCGCTAGGGCAGTTCTTTCCTGGATCAATAACGTGAGCAGTAAACATGAGCCGAATAATGCCGATCTGAAGCGCATAATATCTTTTAGAAAGGGGAATTCAATTTCTGTACCATTTTCTGTTACAGAAACCTTATACCAGGCAGGATTCCAGTTCTTCCATCATGCCTTTGCTGCCAGCGAAGAAAGGTGTGCGCTGGTGCAGTTCGGTGGGTTTCACATCCAGGATGCGTTCTTCCCCGTTGGATGCTTTCCCACCAGCTTTTTCGAGGATAAAACCAAACGGATTGCATTCGTATAAAAGACGGAGTTTACCATTGGGTTTTTCACCGGTTCCGGGGTACATGAAAATACCGCCCTTAATGAGGTTCCGGTGCAGATCGGCCACCATACTTCCGATGTAGCGCTGTGTATAAGGACCTCCTGCTTCTTTGGTTTTCTGCTGGCAGCGGTTGATGTAGTTTCTTACTTTCTCCGCATACTGGAAGAAAATCCCGTGGTTCACGGAGTAAAACTTACCGAATTCGGGTGTTTTAATGTCGGGATGACTCAGGCAGAATTCACCGATGGAAGGATCAAGGGTGAACCCGTTCACCCCGCGTTTAGTGGCATATACCATCATCGTGGAAGAACCATAGATAATATACCCCGCGGCCACCTGGAACTTTCCGGGCTGCAGGAAGTCTTCCATCGTTACCGGCTGACCTTTTGGCGTAACCCTTCTGAAAACGCTGAAAATAGTGCCTATAGAAACGTTTACATCAATATTACTGCTCCCGTCGAGGGGATCCATCAATACCACATAACTGGCATTTTTACTCAGTTCATCATCAAAAACAATAATATCGTCGTTCTCTTCGCTGCCCACGCCGGCGCAACTGATGCCGTGGCGGAGCACACCCACGAACTGGTTGTTGGCGAAGATGTCCAGTTTTTTTACATCTTCTCCCTGAACATTAATTGAACCATAATCACCGAGGATGTCCACCAGTCCGGCTTTGTTTACTTCAACATTCACTCTTTTGGCGGCGAGACCAATATCGCGGAGGAGTCCGCTCAAAGCGCCGGTGGCAGTAGGGAAATTACGTAGCTCCTGGATCGTAAACTCGTCCAGGGTCATTACTTTGCGGTAGTTACTCATAAGTGCAGCAATTTGTGCGGACAAACGTACATAAAAATTATAATCTTTACCGGCCCGGTTTTCAGGAAACTCCGCACACGTTCCCGGAACGGCGAGCCTACAAATTTCATAATTTGCGGCCTCAATCAATTTAGTTATGCGGGTATTCAAGTTTGGCGGCGCCAGTGTAAGTACGGTAGAAAGGATCAGGCAGGTAGGAGAAATTGTGCGCAATAACAGCGGTTCACCCCTGCTGATTGTGGTTTCCGCTATGGGCAAAACAACGAATGCGCTGGAAAAAGTGGCGGAAGCATTTTTTGCAGGTAAGAAAGAAGAGGCGCTGCAACTGTTCGAAGCGGTAAAACAAAGCCACCTCACCATGGCGAAGTACCTGCTCGTAAAGGAATCCATTGCCGCCGACCAGGAACTGCTGAACTTTTTCACTGAAGTGGAATGGCTCCTGCACGATAAACCCGTTCGTGAATACGATTATTACTACGACCAGATTGTATGTACCGGTGAACTGCTCTCCACCTGTATTGTGAGCCACTATTTCAAAGAAGAAGGCATCCCTAATACCTGGTTCGATGTACGGGATATTCTGCGTACGGATGAACATTTCCGCGAAGCGAATATCGATTTTGATTTTACCGCACAACAAACGGAGACACGCATCAAACCAGCGCTCTCCGGGAACGGCATCGTGCTCACACAGGGATTTATCGGCGCTACGCAAGACAATGAAAGCACCACCCTGGGCCGCGAAGGAAGTGATTACACCGCCGCCGTGTTCGCCAATTTACTGGATGCAGAAAGTGTAACCATCTGGAAAGATGTGGAAGGGGTGATGAACGCCGATCCCAAACAATTTCCCGATGCAACCGTGATGCCGGAACTGAATTATCGGGAAGTGATTGAAATGGCCTACTACGGGGCGCAGGTGATCCATCCCAAAACCATAAAACCCATCGAAAACAAAGGCATTCCGCTGTATGTAAAAAGTTTCATAGACCCTTCACTCCCGGGAACGAGTATCCGTAAACAAGCCGTGAATGGTCTGCCCCCTGTGATCGTGCTGAAAAAGAACCAGGTGTTGCTGCACCTGAAATCAAAAGATTTTTCCTTCGTGGGAGAAAAACCGGTAGCCGAATTTTACCTCCTGGCGGGAAAAATGCAGTTGCGACCCAACCTCACGCAAAACGGCGCCATTACTTTCCTTTGTTGTATGGACGATTACGGGGAGAAACTGGACCTACTGGCACATGAAGCCGGAGCATGGTTCGATGTGATCGTTGAAAAAGAACTTTCCCTGCTCACCATCCGCCATTACGATGAAGCCACCGTAACACAAATGATTGCAGGGAAAGACATATTACTGAAGCAGGAAACCCGCGAAACCATTCAGGTACTCGGCAGGTTCTGATCCTGAAACTTATTGTTCTCCGGAGGGCTTCTCCAATGCCAACCCGGTTTTTACCGGTCTGCCGAAATCAGGAGTACCATCGGTTTTCCATTGGAAGCGTTGTATCCTGACATTCCTTTTATCGGAGCAACCGGCACCACTGGTGGAATTCGCGTGGTAGATGATCCAGTCTTCGGTTCCGTCGGGGGAAGTGAAGAAAGCGTTGTGTCCCGGGCCATAAGCGTTTCCTTCGGGATTCTTGGTGAATACCGGTTGCTGACTTTTGGTCCAATCTTCCACTTTCAGCGGATCGCCACCCTCTTTTAGCGCCATAATGCCGAGCGCGTAATCATCGGTCCAGCAGCCGCTGGCAGAATACACCATAAATACTTTTCCCTGCTTGTTTTTTATAATTTGTGGGCCTTCATTCACAGGACCACCATTCACTTCCCAGGGCAGTACCGGTTGTGTAAGCGTGGTGGTCGGGCCTTCCAGTGTCCAGGGATTACTCATCTTTGCGATGTAGATGTTCTGGTTTTGTACGGCCTGGTTGGGGCGACCACTCCAGAGGAAATAATTCGTGCCGTTGTATTGCAGCACACTGCCATCGATGGCCCAGAAATCGGCATCGGCCGCGAATATTTTTCCTTTGTCCACCCATGTTCCGGAGAGCGGATCTGTACTGCTGTTTTCAAGTACCCATGTACGTTGTGTAACATCAGGGCCCGATCCGGCGGTGTAATAGATGTACCATTTGTTGTTCAGAAAATGAATTTCAGGCGCCCACACATTGGCGGCATTGGGGCCACTGGCCGTGGGCGTGTACACTGTGGTACCGGGTACTGAACCCAGCGCCGAAATATTTTTCGCTTTCCAGATACCCACCCTATTGCCGAGTGTATGCGTGTAGTAATAGAATCCGTTCCGTTGAATCACCCAGGGATCGGCCCCACTCAGGAGCGGGTTCATAAATGTATTCGTTTGCGGCGGCGGTTCGGGCGGGCCGGGTTCAGTGCTTTTCTTTTTACAGAACAGGCTGAACGCTGCGGCTACAGTAGCCAGACTCACCACTATGATTCTTTTATTTTTCAGCATGGTTTCAAATTTAACTTACGATCCCCTATTTACCCGTGGTATTTTTGATGGCACGGATTTCTGATTCTTTATAAGGTGTGCCATTTATCCTGAAAACATCGTGGAACCAGAGTTCGGGCTCACCGGTATATTTTTTCTGCCAACTGTCCCAGGGGAAGATGGTCTGTGATTTACCACTTACGAGTCCCCAGTTGAAGGCGGCAACTTTGTATTTCTTCACGATGGGCAATGTACCTTCAAAGGTACTTCCGTTTCCTCTTGACATATATTCCGTACACAACAACGGCCTTCCGTAACGCTGGAGCCATTGCACCCGCTGTTCAAAATCGGCGGGATGATCGTAGTTGTGGAAGGAAATAACATCAGACTGTTCGATCATCAGCTTTTCAATGGGGCGCAAACTGTCGTGGCTGGCCCAGTTGCCCGCCCAGATTCCAGCGGTGATGGGTTGCGTCGGGTCCTGCGCACGCACCCAGGTGAATGCTTTCTCCAGCAGCTTGTGCACGAGTTCCACTTTATTATAAGGCTCAAAGCGGCCATAGCTGCTGTTGTTGGTATTGTCCGGCTCGTTCCACACATCCCATCCTACAATGCGGTTATCGTTCCTGAAATGGCGTACAATATCAGTTACATATTGCTGTAAGCGCGGATATTGTTTCGAATCCTTCAGCGCATCGGCGCCGGGACTCTGCACCCAGCCTGAGTTGTGGAGGAAAGGAGCCGGTTCGTGCTGTTTACCGGGATGCGGGAACGGGTCCCAGCAGGAATCAAACAATACGAGCAACGGCCTGATCTTGTACCTGGCGGCAATTTTCAGAAAAATATCGATCCTTTTTTTGAAGCCCTGCGGGTCTTGTTTGTATGCGATATCGTGCAGGAAAACGCGCATCGTATTCATCCCGATATCGGCAGCCCATTTCAGTTCCCGGGCAATGGTGGCGGTGTCAAATGTTTCAGCCTGCCACATTTCGAGTTCATTTATGGCGGTACTTGGTACAAAGTTGGCGCCCACCAGCAAAGGCTGGGCGGCGTACCAGGCGTTGGCTTTCTCTTTTGTCCAGATGGCTCGGCCTTTAACCGGCGACTGCGCCATAGAGCAGGTGGAGATCAACAATAAAAAACATACAATGGATGTCAGCGATCGCATGGGTCTTGTTTTAGATAAAGAAAGAAATGACGGATTGAAAAAAGTTTACCAGTTATCGTTCTGTTTCAGGTTCGGATTGATGTCTATTTCCGTTTGCGGGATGGGCATGTATTTGTTCCTGCCGATCACAAAATTGTTGAACTCGGGATCGCGGGCTTTCAATTCCGCGAGTTTGGTGGCATCGTCAAAGAATCCCCATCTCGCGAGGTCGTTCCAGCGGGTACATTCACCTGTCAACTCGGTAATTCTTTCGTGCATGAGCTGACGGAGGAACTGGTCTTTGTTCATCCCGGGCATGGTTACACTCAGTCGCTGCAATCCGGCACGCTGGCGCACACGGTCCACATGGGCGTAAGCTTCGGCGGTGCGGTTCACTTCGTTGAGCGCTTCGGCGTACATCAGCAGTACATCGGCGAAACGGATCACACGGAAATTCACGGGGCTGTTGAATATTTCAAATTCGTTGATGCGGAAATAATCGTCCAGGTATTTGCGGTACCACACCCTGTTCCGGGTATTGGCGTCATAGTTTTTTGAGGTGAAGGTGCCGCCATAAACAATGCTGAAATCAGGGCCGCGCACATCGGTGGAATCGTACAATGCGGTAATGGCGAGGCGTGGGTCTCTTTGTCCGCCGGTCGTATTTTCTTTCAGAAACTCATGTACCACCCACCTGTTCATGTTTGCGTCGTTGAAACCGTGTCCCGGAGGGCCGAAGAATGGGGCGCGGCTGGTACCCACATTGGAAGTAGGCCCATCTTCCCCGCTGTTTTCCGCCCGCATTTTGAACTGGATTTCAAATACAGATTCAATATTGTTTTCGGTAGTATGGCGGAAGTTATCCGCGTAGTTGGCGGTAAGGTCATACAGCGTTCTTCCGTCCCCTTCTACCAGCCAGCGCAATGCATCTACTGCGGGTTGGTATTCTTTCTGCTGCA
>CAMLRX010000156.1 GCA_946482545.1 uncultured Flavihumibacter sp.
AATCTGGCACGTAGCTGTGTAGGCTAAAACCTGTTCAACGTAGAATCTATCTTATCCAACCCTATATCAGTAGCCCCGTTGTTCTTATTAAAGATCATCTCTTCTTTTTCCTTCACCACCACGGGGCGTAGTTTGGTAAGTGGTAATATTTTCGGTTTATCTTCAGCGTTAGACGCGATACTGGATGAGTCTGCTTTTTGCGGGAAACGAAGCTTCATGAAAGGACCGAACTGTTCATTGTTGGGCTTCACTTCCGCTTTCCCTTTTTTCACGGACACCTTCACCACGCTATCTGCGGGAGAGGCTGATATTTTAAATTGAGAACCTTTTGCTGTGGCGACGATGTCTTTTGTTTTGATGATCAGTGGCTGGCTTTTTTCACCGAGTGTAAACGATGCTTCTCCTTCCAGATATACAGTTTGGTGTACCTGGTCCTGGTCGCATTCATCCAGCAGCAACCTGGATGAGCCGTTCAGTACAACTTCGGTGCCGTTGCTCAGCATTACTACCGAACGTCCGGCATTGCCCGCTATGTTTGCGGATAACTTCGCATCTGCCACCGTGCGCCTGTTCAAACTGTATCCTATGCCCACGCCCACAACCAGGAACAATACACAAGCCGCTGCAGTACCGGCCCAAAGCCAGCGACGGCTGCGCATACCCACCAGTTTCCCTGTTTCTTTCTTTTCCTGCGCCAGCGCGTTTTTCCATACAACTTCAAAAGCAGGCGGTTCCATGCCTTCAGCCCCTACTTCTTTCCACAACTCCTCTATAACAGCCAACACCGCCTCCCGGGATGCACTATCCGAAAGCCATTGGTTCACCAACTGGCGCTCTTCCTGCGTGGCCGTATTGTTGAAATACCGCCTGATGATTTCGTTTTCCACTTTTTCTTATTTAATCCCTCCCGGTATAGTAGAATACCCGCGAGTTAACGTTTGCACCTATTTGATTTCTAAAAAAAATAAAAAAAGTACACCAGTCCCCAATAGCCCTTCATTTCCAGTTGCTTGCGGATATGCTTCAGGGCCTTGTTGAGCTGGTTCTCCACCGTACTTTTAGAGATGTTCATTTCTTCTGCTATCTGGGCGTTGGAATAGCCTTCCAGCCTGCTTTTCCGGAATACCTGCCTGCACCTGTCAGGCAGTTCATGGATGGTTTTGAGTAGAAACTGTTCCAGTTCATTGTCTTTCGCCGCTTCCCATGCCGGCCCCGCATCAATCTCCCGGAGGTACTTTTCCCACTGCGCATTTTTCCGGATATGGTTGTATATGAGGTTCCGGGCCACGGTAATCAGGAATGGGCTGAAACCGGCTTCCGGATCAATCTTCTGCCTGTACAGCCATATCCGTACAAACGTGTCCTGTACTATTTCATCGGACTCTTCTTTCGAAAGTCTGAAACGCCTTGAGAAGGCCTGCAACCTGGGAGCATACTGCTCATACAGCGTTTTATAAGCAGCCGGATCG
The DNA here is from genome assembly GCA_946482545.1 of uncultured Flavihumibacter sp. The sequence goes on from CAMLRX010000156.1 coordinate 1,470, forward strand.
TCTGCTTTCAGTTGCTTAACCAATAAATATTCATTGTATCCTGCGTCTTTCATCTCCCTTTAAAGATACCATCTATAATTTATTCCACCGGTACCGCTCCTTTTCCTTCCATACTTTTTCTCTTCCAATATGCAATTAGGTACTCAGGTTTGAATCCCGGAAAGGAGCAGATATCTGCCGTGGAATACTTTATACAAATCAGGGAAACCTGGCGGCATTGAATTCGGCCGCTGACAGCGCGGTATAGCTTTTGAGGTGCAAGTATAAAGGTTCGGTAATGCGAGTAAATTACTGAAAGAAACCATGTAAAATCGTACATTTCATATCAAATACACCTTGCCATGAATAGCAGACGCTCCTTTCTTACCACGCTCGCAGGCTCTACCCTTGCGTTCCACCTGTTGCCTAAAGCGCAGGCCGCAACTAAATATGATGGCCCGGTACTGCGCGTGGCGCTGATGGGACTGGGCGGCTACGCCAATCGCGTGGCGGAAGCCATGAAAGATTGTAAAAAAGCAAAGCTGACAGGCATCATCAGCGGAACGCCCTCTAAAATCAAAGACTGGCAGCAACGGTATGGTATTGCTGAAAAAAACTGCTACAATTACGACAATTTCGATGCCATTAAAAACAACCCGGATATTGACGCAGTATATGTAATTACCCCAAACGCGCTGCACCACCCGCATACCCTACGCGCGGCGAAAGCGGGCAAGCACGTGATTTGTGAGAAGCCGATGGCCGTGAATGCTAAAGAAGCAAAAGAAATGGTAGACACCTGCAACAAAGCCAATGTAAAATTGCTGATCGGCTACCGGATGCACTTTGAACCGAAAACACTTGAGGTGATTAGAATGCGCAATGATGGGGAATTCGGGAAGGTACTTTTCTTCCAGGGATTGTGCGGCTTCCGCATCGGAGATCCCACACAATGGCGGCTCAACAAAACACTGGCAGGAGGAGGTTCCATGATGGACATCGGTATCTACGCGCTCAATGGTGCACGTTATGTGGTGGGTGAAGATCCAACCTGGGTTACCGCCCAGGAAACGAAAACAAATCCTGAAAAGTTCAAATCCGGTGTGGATGAAACCATTCAGTTCCAGCTTGGGTTCCCCGGCGGCGCCGTGGCTTCCTGCCTCTCTACCTATAACATGAATAACCTCGACCGCTTTTTCCTCAACGGAGAAAAAGGTTTCGCCGAAATGCAGCCCTCCACCGGATACGGACCCATTAAAGGACGCACCCACAAAGGAGAACTCACCCAACCGCATATTACCCACCAGACCATACAACTGGAAGAAATGGCGGATATCATTCTTCACGGTAAAAAACCAATCGTTCCCGTAGACGGCACCGAGGGCTGGAAAGACATGGTAATTATAGACGCTATTTATGAAGCGGTGAAAACAGGGAAGAAAGTGCCCATCAAATATTGAGGCCCTTTCGTTTCACCATACACGCCGTTTGTCTATTCCGCTTGTTATTTCAATCGGGTTCCCTTAATTTTAGTACCCTAAACAATTTTGAAGCACAGGAATGAATGTTCACCTCAACATACTCTTCGCTTATATGGCCTTTCTGCGGAGCGCCTGTGCCAACGTGCCCTGATGGAGGATTTTTTCAGCATTTACTCTGTTAATTCCATCATTCAATTTATTAAACCAACAACATGACAAACGTTGCTGTTATTGGACTTGGTAAAGTGGGCTCCCTTGTGGGCACTTTGCTGAGCGATCTTTTTACCGTTACCGGCCTCGATCAGAAACTGCCATATACCGAATTGCCTTTCGCTGTTGAAACAGGCAGCGTTTCCGATGTAACTTTCCTGGAATCCTTCCTGCAATCAAAAGATGCGGTGGTTTCCTGCCTGCCTTATAACCTCAATCTCCCCGTGGCCAAAGCCGCGCACAAACTGGGCATTCATTATTTCGACCTTACGGAAGATGTACCCACCACTTCGGCGATCCGTGAAATGGCAAAGACATCAAAAGGTGTAATGGCGCCGCAATGCGGACTGGCACCAGGTTTTATTGGTATCATCGGTGCCGACCTGTACAACCGGTTCACCAAACTACGTGATGTGGAACTGCGTGTGGGCGCTTTACCACGTTATCCCAACGGGTTGATGGGGTATTCGTTTACCTGGTCGCCAGCCGGTGTAATCAACGAATACATCAACGATGCGGAAGTGATCCATAACGGTATCCGTAAAATGGTGCCCTCTCTCGATGGAACGGAAATGATCAATATTGAAGGACAGGAATTTGAAGCGTTCAGCACCAGTGGCGGATTGGGTACGATGTGTGAAACGCTGGAAGGAAAAGTGGATACGCTGAACTACAAAACAATGCGTTATCCGGGTCATGCGAAACTGATGCGTTTTCTTTTGTATGAACTGATTCTGAAAGAAAAAAGAGAACTGGTAGAAGAAATTCTCACCCAGGCCAAACCGCCGGTACGGGAGGATGTTGTATATGTATATGCAGTAGTGGAAGGCTGGAAAGGAACGGAAATTGCACGGGAAGAATTCTACCAGGCTTACCATCCCATCACCATCAACGGAAAGGAATGGCGCGCCATCTCCTGGACCACAGCGGCTTCCGTGGCAGCGGTGGTGGAAATGGTAGCAGCGGGTACACTTCCGCAGAAGGGATTCATTAAGCAGGAGGAAATCGGCTTTCAAGATTTCCTGAACACAAAGAACGGAAGCCTGTATAAAAAAGCACAACAAAAGTAAGGGACATGGCAACTGCAAATACACCACTGGATTTTGTACTGAATGGACTGATGGAGCGCTACCGCGAACGTGTACCACATGTGAAGGCCATTACCGATGCTATGGTGAAAGAAGGTATTATCAGCGATGCTTTCGCTATTGAGAACGACCATATCGCGTTCCGCACAATGGGTGTGCCCCAATTAGGTATTCAGTCTTTCGAAAAGCTATTCCTCCATTACGGCTATACCAAAAGAGACGCGTACCATTTTACGGAGAAAAAACTCAACGCATTCTGGTACGCACCGCCCGAACCGCATTATCCCCGGATATTTGTGAGTGAACTGCGTGTGAACGATCTTTCGGCCGAAGCACAAAGGATCATCCGCTCTTATACGGATGAAGTCTTTTCCGATCCCGTAGATGCTCTTGACCTGAACGATGGAAAAGCGGTAGACCATTTCCTGCACAGCGCCTTGTGGCGCACGCCAACGCTGGAAGATTACAAAACACTGGCCGCGGAAAGCGAATATGCCGCATGGGTGATCTACAACCGGTATTACCTGAACCATTTCACCATCTCCGTGCACAACCTTCCGGAAGGTTACAATACGGTGGCTCAGTTCAATACATTCCTGGAGCAACACGGGTTTCCCCTGAATGATTCGGGCGGAAAGATCAAACAAAGTCCAGACGGAGGTTTGTTGCAAAGCGCCACCGTTGCAGGTAAAGTAGAAGCTACTTTCTCCGGTGGAGAAAAAATGATGATCCCGGGTTCTTATGTCGAATTCGCGGAGCGAAGAGTACTCCCTGAATTCGTGCACCTTCCGAAGGAAGCAATTCAAAGGGAACACCGCCGCGAAGGATTTGAAGCCGGTAACGCCGATAAAATATTTGAAAGCACTTACAGTACGCAAACCGAGCGGGAACAATGAGAAAACAATAACCAAAACGAAGCCCCGGCATCCAGCCAGGGCTTCTTCTTTATCCAACACCAACTATCCTCTTCTTCTTCCGGGCGTGCGCACCACGCGTACCTTATGCCCGTTGTGTCCATGGTAAGTAGTGACCCTCGTGGAACGTGTGCGCAGGGGCGTGTAATAACGGTGCGACCTTACGGTACGGTGCTGGTGCACGATCACATACTGCGGGCGGTAATGACTGCGTCTTGGATAAAACACCTGCACCGGAACGGGTCTCCACGGACGGTATCCAACGGGGCGGCGGTTCCAGCCCCAGGGCGATACCCATGGACGGTAATGCGGCGCATACACCCTCACTACAATCGGCCATGACCATACATTTACCACGATCCTGTCGGGGGCGAGTTCAGGGAAATAACCATCGGGGCCGTAGCCATTGCCCCCTTGCGGCTGAAAATAATTGGACCGGCGTTCTTCTTCAAAAGGTTCAGCAATATTATCGTCGCCGAATAATTCCTCATCACCCACGATCTGGATCATGGCGCTCTCCCGCCCCGTACGCTCCAGTTCAATCACGGCGATATCCTGTGCATCATCCTGGCTGAAAGGCACCTGCAGAACAAAGAGATGGTCCTCTCCTTCCATGCGTTCCACCACACGGATGTAATCCGTAACACCGTTCCTGTCGAGGTCCAGGTTGTTTACATCGTTGTCAGGAGTATTCAGCATTTGTTCGAAAGCTTCGGGTGTGGATGACCGCTTGAACATATCCAAAGCGCCTTCCAGACTGAATTGTTCGTTGGGAGAAGCATATTTTTCAGAAGAACGGCGGCTTTGTGCCGAAGCAGTATCTGCGTTTAAGGTGGTAAAAACCATCATACCAAGGAGTAACTTACTTGTATTCATAACCATTGATTTGGTGGTATGAAGCAAGTGCATCCTTTTGGTTTAACGGGTTTTCGTAAAACGAAATGGTTTAACCTTCCGTTATAAAAATTCATTAACAAGCCAGCTATTTAGGATATCCAACCAAAACCTATAAGTACTGGAAGTTTACATGGTGGCTTCCCTATTGCTTTTTGTTTTTGCCGATACGAGTACAAAACATTTTTAGCGACTAAATCCTTGCGCTAAACCACATTGCTTGAGTTGGCGTGTCGAGAGCAATAAATCATACAACATCGCTTACCGGTCCCATCTCGTGATGCCCCTCTCCCCCCGGGAGAGGGGTTGGGGTGAGGCTAAGGCAATTTCGCCACCAACCGCTCCGGTAAAGCACGCAGAATAGTATAAATAATTTTCCATTTAAACCCCGGCACTATCGTAAATCCTGCACCAGCCTCCACTATCGCTTCCGCCACATACGATGGTTCAAGCATCAGATGTTCAGGAAGGTCCAGGCCTTTTGTCATTTTACTCCTGATATAGCCCGCCACAATCACATTAACAACAATCTTCCTTTCAAATAAATATTGCCTTAATCCCGCGAGGTATTGCGTGAAAGCAGCCTTCGTACTGCCATACACAAAATTGCTTTTACGGCCCCGCACACCAGACAATGAAGACAAGCCTATTATCCGCTCCAATGCAGTATTCTCCGCATCCATCGCGATAATATTCAATATAGAAACCGCACCGCAATAATGTACCTGCATCATACGAAGTGTACCCGCATAATCAATCAACGCCTGATCGTTTGTAACCTGGAACCCCGCGGCATATACCACAATGGAGGGCTTAACAGGAAGCCGTTCATAAAAACGCTTGTGCCCCGCCGTATCCACCGCGTCAAAATAAAGTACCTGCACACGATCAGTGCCCGGGAGATGCTGGTGAACGAAGGCCTCCAGTTCAGCAGTACTCCGCGAAGCGGCCATTACGGTGTATCCTTTTTTTGCATACAGCAGGAGCGCCTGTTTCGCCACATCTGAATTGGCGCCGAGAATAAGTACATTTTTCACGATAGAATGATAGGTGATTGAGCAACCAAGATACGCCGTAAGCAGCAACAAAAAACCGCATCCTTTTAAGAGATGCGGCTTAATGATATATGAACCGTCCTTTTATCGTGCGATCAGCAGCCGGGTATGGCGCAGGTTCCCGTTTTCAGCGATCTGAAGGTTGTACACGCCGGGAACAAGCGTGGCCCTTTTCTGAATAGTGATCTGACTTGTACCGCCAGGTTTCAGGCGTTCCTGCTGCACCAGCATGCCGGCATTATTGAAGATGGAAATTTCCACGCTTCCTTTTATGGCATCACCCAGATTTAACTGAAAACTGCCACCGGTTACCGGGTTTGGAAAAACCTTCAATTCCGCCTTCTCTTCATTGCCTGTTGCAATCACCTCTGAGTAAGCAGGCGCTTTTCCCTGCTCCGTATATTTCAGCCTGTAGTATGTTTTTCCTGAAGGGAACTTACTGATGAATTGATAAGCCTGTTCAAGCGTGCTGCCGTTTCCTTCTACTTCTCCGATGGTGGTGAAATTCCGGGCATCTGAACTTTTTTCGATCTCAAACACCGTATTCCTGTCCATGAACACTTTCCAGTTCAGTTCATGGTGAGGCCCCGAATTTTTCACTGTAAAATCTCCGAACACTACCGGCAATGTACCACCGAAGTTATATACCTGTATTTCGTAAAGCGCGTAGTGTCCGCTGTTGCGTTGAACGCCCAACATTCTCACGTACCTTCCTGAAGAACCGTACACATTCATGGTATTTACGGTTCCATAATTATTGTTCAAAGTGGCTGCGGTGGTCCAGTTGGTAGCGTCGTTGGATACCTGTATCTGAAAACTCCTGGGGTAATTGTGTCCTTCCCAGAACAGCACTACTTCTGTAAGCGTAACAATGCTGCCCATATCCACATAAATCCAGTTGTCGTCCGCGCCATTGCTGCTCCATTGTGTACATGTACCGGTGCAGCCGCCATAATAATTTACCTGGGAGCCGCTTCCGAATCCGTCCACTGCATTTGCCGCAACAGTTCCGCCATGTTGGGTAGAAGAAGCTACAGCCGGGGCATTCAGCGCAATGTTGGAACCCAGCGACATTATGCGGGTGCCGTATACTTCCATTTCCCAGATCGAGAAGCCGTAACCTGAATTGCGCGTTTGGCCGAACATCCTTACATAACGGGCGGTATGGCCGGTCATGTTAAAGTTGTTCACGAAAATATTGTTGTTGGTAACCGTGTGTACTGTAGTCCAGTTGCTGGCATCGTTGGAAACCTGAACCAGGAAATTCCTTCCGCTGGCATTCTCCCAATAAATTCTTACTTCTGAAAGCTGGTATTGCGCGGCGAGGTCGATATAAATCCACTGGTCATCGTTGAAACCGCTCGACCAACGGGAGCATTCTCCGTTGCAACCGCCTGTTCCGTTGGCGTTGGAACTTCCTCTTCCATCCACAGCGAGGTATGGATTGTTCCCGGCCCACTCGTCCGAGGAAGAAAAAGCGTTTTTACCCAGCGCAATGTTTTGCGCGGAAATTGAAAGGGAGGAAAGCAGCATAACGCCTGCCACAAGGGGGTAAATCAGGGAACGGATCATTTTTCTACTTTTTCAGAACAACTTCCGGGATGCTAAAGTCGGGGGTTATTCCGGGGTACAGTGTAAAAGTATATCCAGTCATCTGTACATGCAAACACTTAGCGTCCGTTAACCCGTCATTAACAACGGAGGCAGGATATTTTTGGGGAGAGAAAAAAGGCCAGCCAACTCCTTCTATTTATAATAGATCAATCATAAGCACATCATAATCAATGAATTTCTCCGAAAAACGCTTGGAAAGAATTGGGCTGAACGTTTGTTAATCAGATAGCACTCCCGTGTTTTGGCCGGCATAAATACAGTGAAAACAACAGAGCAGTGGAGGAAAACACGGATATGTGGCAGAAGGTTTTAATAGTAAATTGCATCAAAAGCATTTAAGATGAACCTTGATCTTTCGGGAAAAACGGCTTTGGTAGGCGGCGCCTCTCAGGGACTTGGCGCGGCAGTGGCGCAGGAACTGGCACAATTGGGTGCGAATGTTATTTTGCTGGCAAGAAATGAAGAGAACCTCAAACGCGTTCAGCAAACCCTGGATACAGGGTTGAAGCAAACGCACCACTATATAATAGCGGATACTACGCAGCCGGATGAACTGGTACAGAAGCTGAAAGCATATCTGGGAGAAGATAAACGCGTGGATATTTTGGTCAACAATACTGGCGGGCCTTCTTCGGGGCCTTTGCTCAGCACGCCGGCCCTTGAACTGGAAGCCGCATTCCGGTCGCACCTCATTACCGCGCACCTGCTGGTGCAAACCGTGGTGGAAAGCATGAAAAAAGAAGGGTTCGGGCGGATCATAAATATATTGTCGACTGCGGTGAAAGAACCCATTCCGGGACTTGGCATTTCGAATAGCGTCAGGGCCGCAGTGGCCAACTGGAGCAAAACACTGGCTGGAGAACTTGGGCCCTTTGGTATTACGGTGAACAATGTGTTGCCCGGCTTTACCAAAACGGGCAGACTGAACTACCTTTTTGGCAAACAGGCCGAGGTTGCGGGTACTACAACGGAAAAGATCATGGAGCGGAATGCGGAACTCATCCCGGTGAAAAGACTGGGAGAACCGGAAGAATTCGCGGCGGCGGTGGCATTTCTTTGCAGTCCGGCGGCAGCGTACATCAACGGCGTGAACCTGCCTGTGGATGGAGGACGTTTGGCGGGCTTATAGGTTGTAAACAACTGACATGAGAAAAATAACAAGCTTTTTTTTACTGTTGCTGGCCATAGAGGGAGCGGCACAGGAAAAAGGTATCCGTGCAAAAATCAATGCCGAGACCGATAAGGTAGCGCAAAAAGTGATAGCCTGGAGAAGGGATATCCATGCAAACCCTGAACTTGGCAACCAGGAATTTCGCACCGCCGAACTCATTGCCAAACACCTGGAAACGCTGGGAATAGAAGTGAAAAGAAACGTGGCGAAAACCGGGGTGATAGGTCTATTAAAAGGTGATAAGCCCGGCCCGGTGATCGCGCTCCGCGCAGATATGGATGCATTGCCGGTAACGGAAAGAACAGGACTTCCGTTCGCGTCGAAAGTCACCACCACTTACAATGGTCAGCAAACCGGCGTGATGCACGCCTGTGGTCACGATGCCCATGTTGCCATGCTGATGGGCGCAGCCGAGGTGTTTGCCGCACTTAGAAAAGAATTGAAAGGCACCATAAAATTCATCTTTCAACCCGCGGAAGAAGGCGTTCCGGTTGGCGAGGAAGGTGGCGCCGCATTGATGGTAAAAGAAGGCGTGTTGGAAAATCCCCGCCCCGATGTCATCTTCGGGCTGCACATGGACGCGCAAAGCGAGGTAGGAAATATTGCTTACCGGCCGGGGGGTACCATGGCTGGCGTGAACGAC
>CAMLRX010000157.1 GCA_946482545.1 uncultured Flavihumibacter sp.
GTGCATCTCCCGAAGGAGTTCCTCACAAAACAAGGAGCTTCTTCGAAGACAGTTCTTCTATACACACCGTATCCTTAAAGAGTTTACGGTAAACTACATTATATATCTTCCGAAGGTGTCTTTGGTTGGCTACCCCAATACATCTTTGGAGGATGGGCTGTTTTATTGCGGGAGATTACTTCGAAGCCTGCGGCTTCTCGTAATGGGAAGACCACCCCGAAGGATGGTCTCCAAAAATTGTTCTCGTTGAAAAGAACGTGGTAAGGTTAATGATTAATGCCAACTTCTTGCCATTTATGTAAATGGTATTTGATTAGCCTTAGTGTTGAGTGCCCTACAAAAGTAGGTGGGTAACCTCACCTGTACAATACCACTAAGTGGTATATTTTGCCCTTTTCAACTATGCTTTTACCTTCTGAGGGTATTTAAACTACCCATTTACGGTAGTTTTTACCTTCCGAAAAACTTATTGATGGCTTCGATCCGGTTGTTGACGTGGAGCTTTTCGTAAATATGGTACACATGTTTACGAACCGTTTCCTGGCTGATGAACAGTTCTGCGGCGATCTCTTTGTACAACATGCCTTTCGCGAGGAGTTCCAGTATTTCCTTTTCCCGGTTAGACAACATGCCGAGTGTATCGGCCTGGCTGTCGGCCAGGGATTTGGCCTGGAAGGCTGCCACTACTTTTCTGGCGATCTGGCTGCTCATAGGCGCGCCACCCTCATGCAGTTCACGTATGGCTTCCAGTAATTTGTCCGGAGCGGTTTTTTTGAGAATGTAACCATTGGCGCCCGCGCTCAGCGCCTCGAAGATCTTTTCATCTTCTTCATACACCGTACACATCATATAAAGAATGTCCGGTACCTGGGGTTTGAGTTTGCGGACACAATCTATGCCGCTGCCCGTTCCCAGGTTGATGTCCATTAACACTACGTGAGGATGTACATCAGGGATTCCATCCAGCGCTTCTTCACAGGAAGCAAAAGAACCGATGCAAACATAATCGTCTGATAATTTGATCACTTCTTCCAGCGCCTGTCGGATGTCCTTGTTATCATCCACGATACATACATTGATCTTCATTTAATTTTCCAGGGTCTTTTCCACGTTACACAATATGCAAATGTTCTATAATTTGTGAATATAGACAATAACCGCTTTGTGGTATTTATTCTTTCTGTTTAATTTCCGCCCAATGCACGGTATAATTTCACTTGTGAAAGCAGTAATTCTTTTTTCTGCCTGCTCAGTTCCAGTTCGGTTTCCAGTACGGTTCTTTGTGCGGTGATCACTTCAAGGTAATTGGCATATCCGCTGAGGAACAGGTCGTTTGCGGTGGATACGCCATTGTTCAGCACACTAAACTCCTGCTCCTTGAATTGGTATGCTTTTGAAATATTCTGAATGGCATTCAGTCCGGAGCTTACTTCCTGTACGGCATTCAATACTGTTTTCCTGTATTCCTGGAAGCTGATGGCTGCCTGTGTTGCGGCTTCGCGGTGGTTGGCTTTCAATGCTCTCTGGTTCAGCAATGGTGCGCTGATGTTACCGAGGATGCCGAGTGCGGCTGATTCCGGACTGAAAAGCAGACCTGCTTTAAAACTGTTCAATCCTGCATAAGGCGTGATCAGGAACGAGGGTTTGAAGGAAAGCCTTGCAGCTTCTGTGCCTGCGGTGGCCGCTTTCATTTTTAATTCTTCCCTTCTTATATCAGGACGGTTTTTCAGCAATTGTGCCGGTATGCCTGTGTTTAATGTCACGGGCATTTGTTGCAGGTTCAGCGGTGTACCGCGTTTTATCCTTTCGGGGTATTTGCCGAGTACAAAACACAGTTGATTTTCAAGTGCGGTAATTTCCTGGTTGGTCAGAAACACCGCGCCCTGCGTGCGCAGCAGTTGTGCCTGAAACTGTTGTACGGCAAGCTCTGTGGCGCGTCCGCCGGTTTTTTGTGTGCGGATGATTTCCAGCGCCGTTTCCTGCAATTGAATGTTCTTTTCCAGGATGGCGCGTTCGTTGTCTTTCGCTAGTAGTTCATAGTAAAGTGAAGCTACTTGTGCCACCAGTTCCGTTTTTACCATTTGCTGCGCGGCCTGGTCAGACAAATACTGGTAAGAAGCCACTGTTTTAAGAGCTTTCAGTTTACCCCAGATGTCGAGTTCCCAACTGCTCCGGAAACCAACGAAATAATCCGGCACCAATGGATCCGGCGTCCGTTGTTTGTCGTTGATGTTGCCGGAAAGGTTGGTGTCGAAATTGCCGACACCATCTATTGTATACTCGCCGTATCTCGTAATGCCCGCGCTGGCTGTGGCTTCCAGACTGGGAAGAAAGGCAGCTTTACGGCGGTAAAGTTCGGTGGCGCTCAGGTTCAGTTTCTGCAATGCTATCAACATGTCCGCGTTTTGTTGTAACGCGGTATCTATCAGTGCGAGCAATACCGTATCGGTAAATAGGGTTGTTCTAACGGGAAGGCTTACCTGCGAATTGTTATTTTCTGTTGCATGATGAAAACTATTTGGTAAAGCTGCAAGTTCCGGGGAGAACTGTTTTTTCGGAACGGCACATCCTCCGGCGATGGCGATTGCGGAGACGAGCAATATCTTGTTAAGCTGCATTTTTTTCTTTTTTAGAACTGAAGAGATAGATGAGTCCGGGAATGATCAGTACGCCGAACAAGGTGCCGATCAGCATGCCGCCTGCTGCGGCGGTACCAATAGAGCGGTTGCCCATGGCGCCTGCTCCGCTGGCGATGCACAAGGGAATCAGTCCCGCGATGAAGGCGAAGGATGTCATGAGGATCGGGCGTAAACGTGCGAAAGCGCCTTCTTTCACGGCTTCCAGTACGGGCATGCCCTGTTTTCTTTTGAGTACGGCGAACTCCACAATCAGGATGGCGTTCTTTCCCAACAGTCCGATCAGCATCACGAGGGCCACCTGCGCGTAAATATTGTTTTCCAGTCCTGCGAGGTAAAGTGTGGCAAACGCCCCGAAGATGCCCGCGGGCAACGAGAGCAATACAGGCAGCGGCAATAGGAAGCTTTCGTACTGCGCGGCCAGCAACAGGTACACGAATACAATACAGATCAGGAAGATGTACACAGCCTGGTTGCCGGAGAGGATTTGTTCGCGGGTCATGCCACTCCATTCAAAACCGAAACCTCTCGGGAGTTCTTTTTCCGCCACTTTTTCTATCGCCTGAATGGCATCACCGCTGCTGGAACCGGGTGCGGCATCACCATTGATCATGGCGGAGGTGTACATGTTGTAGCGGGTGAGTTGCTCGGGACCATAAACGCGTTCCAGTCTGATGAAGCTGGAATAGGGCACCATTTCACCGCTGCTGCTGCGAACATACAGTTGAAGGATGTCTTCCGGCTTGGTGCGGTACTGCGGGTAAGCCTGTACCATCACTTTATACATTTGTCCGAAGCGGATGAAGTTGGTGGCATAATAACTGCCGAGCAAAGTTTGCAGGGTGCTCATGGCGTTGTCTATCGTAACACCTTTCTGTGCGGCCATTTCCTGGTCAACATGGATCATGTACTGCGGAAAGTTCGGATCGAAGCTGGTGAAGGCGGAGCCGATGGCAGGATCTTTTTTTAACGCGGAGATGAAGCCATTGGTGACCGCGGCGGTTTTTTGAAGGTCACCGGTGCCGGTTCTGTCGATCACCCTCAATTCAAAGCCGCTGGAGTTGCCGAAGCCGGGAACGGTGGGCGGCGGAAAGAATTCGATTCGTGCATCAGTGATGTGCCGGGTGGCGGCGATCAGGGAGTCGATGATTTCCTGTACGGAGGAGGATCTTTCTTCCCACATCTTCAGGTTGATCATGCCCATGCCATAAGAGGCACCGGCCACATCGTTCACCAGACTAAAACCTGCGAGGGTGGAAACGGATTCCGTTGCGCTGAGTTTGGCGGCTTCCCGCTGAATACCATCCAGCACTGCTTCGGTCCTTTCAACAGTGGAGCCGGGAGGTGTGGTTACGTTTACATAGATCATCCCCTGATCTTCTGTAGGAATAAAGCCTGAAGGCAGTAGCTTCGAAACACCCCAGGTGGCGCCACAGAAAACAAGCAGCAACACGATCGTTACCATCCTTCTGCCTGCGATCTTGCCCAACAATTTCATGTAGCCATTGGCGGTAGCATCGTAACCTTTGTTGAAGGAAGAAAAGAAACGTTGCAACAGGTTCTTTTTTCCCGTGCTGTGGTTGTGTTTCAGCATCAGCGCACACAAGGCGGGGGTTAAGGTAAGCGCGTTGATGCCCGAGATAACGATGGCTATGGCGAGGGTGAGGGAGAACTGCCGGTAAAAAACACCTACTGGTCCTGATAAGAAAGCCACCGGTATAAATACTGCCGACATCACCAGGGTGATGGCCACGATGGCGCCGCTGATTTCTTTCATGGCGGAAACCGTGGCTTCCATGGCCGGAAGTTTTTCTTCTGTCATCTTTACATGCACCGCTTCCACTACCACGATCGCATTGTCCACCACAATACCAATCGCCAATACCAGTGCGAACAAAGTAAGCAGGTTGATGGAGAAGCCCATCAACTGCATGAAGGCCAGTGTGCCGATGAGTGCTACGGGTACGGCCAATGCAGGGATAAGCGTACTTCTGAAATCCTGGAGGAAGATGAACACGACGATAAAAACGAGTAGAAATGCTTCTATCAATGTTTTCACCACTTCGTGGATCGATGCGTCGAGGAAACGCGACACATCATAGTTTACGTTAAAATCCATGCCCGGAGGAAAGGAGCGTTCCTTTAACTCAGCCATTCGTTCCTTGATGGCCGCGATCACATCCCGGGCGTTGGACCCGGGCCTTTGTTTGATCATGATGGAAGCGGAGGGACGGCCATCTGTTTTCGATACCATGCTGTAAGTCATGGAACCAAACTCCACTTCGGCCACATCCTTCAGTTTCAGAAAGGAACCATCGTCTCCGGAACGGATCACAATGTTTGCGTACTGCTCCGGTTCGAAAAACTTTCCGGTGTACTTCAGTACATATTGAAATGACTGTGCGTCACGACCGGAACTTTCTCCGGTTTTTCCAGGTGCCGCTTCTATGTTCTGTGCGCGCAATGCTTCGGTTACTTCATCTGCGGAAACCTTGTAGGCCAGCATTCTTTCAGGGTTCAGCCAAACCCGCATGGCGTACTCTTTCTGGCCCATGATCTCCACGAAACCCACGCCATCAATACGTTTCAGCTCCTGCAATACGTTGATGTCGGTAAAGTTGTAGATAAACTGTTCATCGGTGGCCGTATCGGTGCTCATTACGTTCAGGTACATGAGCATACTGTTTACTTCTTTTTCCGTGGTTACACCGGCTTTGATCACTTCTTCCGGCAATTCATCCAACACTGTTGTTACACGGTTCTGCACGTTTACGGCGGCTACATCGGGATCCGTTCCTACTTTAAAAAATACCTGTATGAGGGTGGTGCCGTTGTTGCTGGTTACGGACGACATATAGGTCATGCCGGGAACCCCGTTTATGGCACGTTCCAGCGGGGTGGCCACGGCTTTGGCGCACACTTCCGCGTTGGCGCCGGTATACTTTGCGGTCACCACAACGGATGGCGGCACAATGTCCGGGAACTGCGTGACCGGCAAGGTGAACAGTGCCAGTGCACCGAGTAATGTGATGACGATGGAGATGACCAATGAAAGCACCGGCCTCCTGATGAATGTTTCGATCATTTCAACAGCTTTAGGATTGAATTATTTCAGTTTTATGGACGGGTGGGCAAAAACATGCCCGCTTCCTCTCCGGAGGAATTTTTTCGGATGGTTTACATGGATGTAATGCTAGAGTGCTGCGCTGCTCTCTTTCGGTGTAATAATGGCCCCGTCGCGCAAATCCTGCATGCCTTCGTACACGATGCGGTCGCCTTTTTCAAGCCCTTCCTGCACAATGTAATAATCGGCTACGCGGGTCTTCGGCTTGAAGTGGCGCATCTTCACTTTGTTCTCTTTGTTCAGTACGAATACAAAGTTTTTATCCTGGATATCGAAGGTGGATTTCTGGGGCACCATGAGTGCGTCTTCAATTTTGTTGGTGAGCCTTACTTTGCCAGAAGCGCCGTGTCGTAATAACTTTCCGGGATTGGGAAAACGTGCGCGGAAAGCAATAGAACCGGTGGTTTCATCAAATTCTCCTTCAATGGTTTCTATCTTTCCTTTGTGGGTGTAGGTTTCTCCATTGGAGAGGATCAGTTCTACCTGGTCGTTTTCTTTGTCTTCTTTGTTGCGGTAGCGGAGGTATTCGTTCTCCGATACATTGAAGTAAGCATAGATGGCGCGTACATCGGATACGGTGGTGAGCAGTGCGCCCTCATTTACGAGACTGCCGGCCTTCAATGGAATGCGGTTGATGATACCATCGAAAGGCGCGCGGATATTGGTATAAGAGAGTTTCAGCGCGGCATTCGATTCGTTGGACCGGGCTTCGTTCACTTTAGCGTGTGCCGCGGTGAGCCGTGCTTCGGCCAGTTCGAGTTCTGTTTTGGAAATAACTTTTTTATCTACCAGTAACTTTACTCTTTTTACTTCCAGTTCGGCGCCTTTTTCTTCGGCCATGGCGTTGGAAAGCAAAGCTTTGGCGGAAGCGAGATCGGCTTTGTATTCTTCATCATTGAGTTTGAAGAGGATTTGTCCTTTCTTCACTTCACGGCCTTCATCAATTAAAATTTTATCGAGGAAGCCGGATACTTTAGCGCGTATCTCCACATTTTGTACGGCTTCAATATCGGCCACATAGCGGGTTTCGAGAATAGTATCTTTCTGAACCACGGTAATTACCGGGAGTTCGGGTTTTGATTGGGTAGTGGGAACTGCTGAATTGGCTGTGCATCCCGCAATGGAGAACGCGCACAGGGCCAAACGAAAATTGTATTTCATTTGAAGTGTTTTTTGATAAAAAGGAATAGTGTGTTTATGGCACGCAATTCATGTTTATCAAAAAGGCTTGAGCCGGAAAAGATAATCGTGGTGAGCGGGAGAAACATGTTCACCGTTCCAGGCGGTGAAATGATGGAGAGAAGAACAGTCAGATGCTATTTCATCTTTAACGATAACGATGGGGTCAACACGGGGCGTAGTTCTTTGCAGAACCGCTTCTTCCTGGTCGGGCGCTTCAAGGCCGGCGCAACTTACAGAGGCATCTGAATCAAGGTCTTTCTTTAAAACAACATGTCCGATCGCGTCAAGCGGATTGGTCACACAGATCATGTTCTGCCGCTTCATGAGGCAGAAACCTGTGAGTAATAAAATAATGACCATCCACCGATGTATCAACATGATGCTTCTACAGTTTGGTTAAAATTGCTGATTGCCGGACGGGCCGGTAAAAGTGGTGAGTGCTGGTTGAAATATATTGACGCGTGGCTAAATTACAGAAAGCCGCCTTCTTTTTGAAGTCATTGGCGAAACGTTAAGATTTTTTTAAGAACCTTACCTGTTTACGCGGACCACATATTTCTCTTTGAAGTAATCTTCCTGGAAAAGATCGTACACTTCTGTAAGCTGCGGCCTGCAGCCACTTTCTGAGATTTCCTGGTGGAGGTCGCCTCCTTTCAGGCAGATGAGTCCATAAGGGTTTTCGGGTTCGCCGCCTTTGCGGAGCAATGGGCTTCCCCAATGCCAGAGGTCTTTTAAAGGCGCCACGGCCCTGGAAACGGCGAAATGGAATTTTCTCCCTTTTATGTCTTCCGTGCGGGTATGTTGTGTGGTTACGTTTTGCAGGTTGATGGCTTCTGCCACGGCGCGCACCACATTCAGTTTTTTGTTGATGCTGTCCACAAGGTGGAACTTTGTTTCCGGGAAAAAGATCGCGAGCGGAATACCGGGGAAGCCGCCACCTGTACCGATATCGATCACTTCCATGCCGGGCTTGAAATCCGCAACAGCGGCAATGGCGAGGGAATGCAAAACATGTTTTTCGTACAAACTATCAATATCCTTTCTGGATATTACGTTGATTTTACTGTTCCAGTCGGTGTATAAGTCTTCCAGCGCTGCGAACTGCGCGATTTGTTCGGGCGTGAAATCGGCGAAGTACTGAAGGATCAGTTCCAGTTTTGACGGGGCTTTTTCCATAATGCTGGTGCAAAGATGCAATAATAAAAGAACATCCAGAGGTCAAACAGCCAGAACCACGCGAACAGGTCGTTCTCCTGGAGTTTCTTCGCACATTTATAATACACTATGCCTTGCGTGATGAGTTTGATGCCAAGTAGTCCGAGCGCTATGCGCCAGTCGGAGAAGATGATGGCCACGGCCAGTAAAGGATAGAAAAGAAAATGCGCCGCTGCGTATCCGCCGAGGAGGAAACGGTGTTTTGGCTTATAATACCTGGCGGTGGAGTAGTGCCTTGTTTTTTGCGCGAACCATTCTTTCCAGGTTTTCTTCGGCTCTGAAAGTGTGAAGGTGTCCGGTTCAATAATAATGCGTGTATTGTGCGCGTTGGCGACTTTGTTGATGAACAGGTCGTCGTCTCCGCCCGGAATATGGTTGATGGACGAGAAGCCTTTGTTTTTGAAAAACAGTTGTTTCTTGTAAGATAAATTCCTGCCCACACCCATATAAGGTTTGTTTGCCAGTGCAAAGGAGAAATATTGCATGGCAGCGTGGAGCGTCTCGAAGCGGATGAGTTTGTTGAGCAGTCCGGGTTTTTTATGGTATGCGCCGTAGCCAAGTACGATCTCCGTGCTTTCGTCGTAGGTATCCTGCATTTTCTGCATCCAGTGTTCGCTTGCGGGCACGCAATCGGCATCGGTGAGCAGGAGTATTTCGTGTTTCGCTTCTTTGATGCCGATGGAGAGCGGGTACTTCTTTCCGGCAATCAGTTTGGCTTCCTGGTGCAGTTCTATCACATTCATTTTTTTGAATGTTTTCTGCAGTTCTGCCAGCAGGTACCGCGACTCATCGTTGGAGTTGTCGTTCACCAATATCACTTCGTTGGTAGAAGGATATTGCTGAAATAGTACGCCCGGAAGATTTTTAGTTAAATTTGCGGCCTCATCGCGTGCGCAGATGATCACCGAAACAGGGTGTTGCTGAGAATGTTGTTTCTCCTGCGGCCGGTACCATGCCAGTCGCCGGAAGAAATACAAATAGTAAACCACCTGAGCTACGGTTGTCAGGGCGAAGAGGGCGAGTAGTGCTTCCCTCCAGGGTAGTTGCGTCATGGCTGCGAAGGTAAAAAAAATGTAATTAGCATGGCATCATTGGCATTCAGTATAGCGGGAAAGGATAATATGTCGAAGGCCCGGGCAGGGGAAATGGTCACCGATCATGGGGTGATCCAGACGCCTATTTTTATGCCTGTGGGCACGGTGGGCAGCGTGAAAGCCGTGAACCAGCAGCAACTGGAGCAGGAAGTAAAGGCGCAGATTATATTGGGAAACACGTATCATTTGTACCTGCGACCGGGGTTGGAGGTGCTGGAAAAAGCCGGCGGACTGCACCGTTTCAACGGATGGTGCCACCCTATACTGACCGATTCCGGCGGTTACCAGGTATTTTCCCTGGCCGCCAACCGGAAAATAAAGGAGGAAGGCGTGGTGTTTCAATCGCATATCGATGGGTCAAAACACCTGTTCACCCCGGAGAATGTGATGGACATCCAACGTACCATCGGGGCCGATATCATCATGGCTTTTGATGAATGTCCGCCTTACCCCAGCGAATACGGCTATGCGAAAAAGTCAATGGAACTCACCCACCGCTGGCTCGACCGCTGTTTTACACGCCTGGCCGAAACGCCCGATAAATACGGGTATTCGCAAAATCTTTTCCCCATCGTGCAGGGGAGTACTTACAAGGATTTACGCACAGCCTCTTCACAGTACATCGCTTCCAAAGGGGCCGTGGGCAACGCCATAGGCGGACTCTCCGTGGGAGAACCGGAAGAAATGATGTACGAAATGTGCGCGCTCTGCTGTGAAAATCTCCCGGAAGATAAGCCAAGGTACCTGATGGGCGTGGGTACGCCCTGGAATATCCTGGAGAACATTGCCCTCGGCATCGATATGTTCGATTGTGTGATGCCCACCCGTAATGGCAGGAATGGCATGTTGTTTACTTCAGAAGGGGTGATCAATATCAAAAACAAGAAATGGGCCGATGATTTCTCCGTAATTGATGCCGGAATAGATTGTGCTACCAGTAATTATTATACGAAGGCCTACCTGCGGCACCTTTTTGTGGCCAACGAATTACTGGCCCTGCAAATTGCCAGTATCCAGAACCTGGCCTTCTACCTGCACCTGGTTACGGAGGCCCGCAAACACATACTGGCAGGGGATTTTACCAGTTGGAAAACGGAAATGGTTGTTAAACTGAAGACAAGACTTTAGATAATTTTGGATTTTGAATTTTGAATGATGAATTTTGG
>CAMLRX010000158.1 GCA_946482545.1 uncultured Flavihumibacter sp.
CTTTCAGCCGACAAGCGCACGGTAACAATCAATTATTCGCTGGATAAAATGATCGAAGACCCTAAATCAGGCGCCTTCACACTGGAATATTAATACGGATGATGCAGACAGATTTTTTAGTGATAGGCTCCGGCATTGCAGGACTGACGTATGCCCTGAAAGTAGCGCAGCAGTTTCCCGAAAAACAGGTGCTGGTGATCACCAAAACCGTTGCCGATGAAACGAATACGAAGTATGCGCAAGGCGGCATCGCAGGCGTGACCGACCTGGAGAACGATAGCTTTGAAAAGCATATCCAGGATACTCTGGTTGCCGGAGACGGATTGTGTAACCCTGAAACCGTGGAAATCGTAGTGAAAGAAGGGCCCGAACGCATCCGGGAGATCATTGAATGGGGTGCCCGCTTCGACAAAGAACCTGATGGTGATTTTAAATTGGGAAAGGAAGGAGGACACTCCGAATTCCGTATCCTCCACCACAAAGATGTTACCGGAAAGGAAATGGAACGTGCCCTGCTGGAGGCCGTGGGAAAAACACCGAACATCCGGTTTATAAAACACTGTTTCGTGGTGGACCTGATCACCCAGCACCACCTGGGGTACCTGGTCACCAAGGCTACACCTGATATCACCTGTTATGGTGTGTACGTGTTGAACCAGGAGAGCAGGCGCATCGAAAAAATCATCGCTAAAGTTACTTTGCTGGCAACAGGTGGCAACGGGCAGGTGTACAGAAGTACTACCAACCCTGTAATTGCCACCGGCGACGGTGTTGCCATGGTTTACCGGGCCAAGGGAAGGATCGAAAACATGGAGTTCATCCAATTCCATCCCACTGCGTTGTATGAACCGGGCGTAAGCCCGTCGTTCCTGATTACCGAAGCCGTTCGCGGTGATGGCGGTATCCTGCGCAACAAAGCGGGAGAGGCCTTCATGGAGAAATATGATGAAAGAAAGGACCTCGCGCCAAGGGATATCGTAGCCCGCGCCATAGACTCTGAAATGAAGATCAACGGTACCGAACATGTGTACCTGGATTGCCGGCACATGGATATGGACAAGTTCCGCGATCACTTTCCGAATATCTACGAGAAATGCCGCTCTATCGGGATTGATGTGGCCCATCAGATGATCCCCGTTGCGCCCGCCGCACATTACAGTTGTGGCGGCATCAAAACGGACCTCTATGGACGAACTTCTATACTGAATCTGTACGCAGCGGGAGAATGCGCATCCACCGGACTGCATGGCGCCAACCGACTCGCTTCCAATTCACTGCTGGAAGCCATGGTGTTCTCGCACCGTTGCTTCCTGGACAGCGTAGAAAAAATAGAGCAGCTTGCTTTCAGAAACGATATTCCGGATTGGAACGCGGCAGGCACCGCACAGCCCGGCGAAATGATCCTGATCACGCAGAGTTTAAAGGAATTGCAGTCCATTATGAGCGACTATGTCGGGATCGTACGCAACAACATTCGTTTGCAGCGTGCCAGCAAAAGACTCGACCTGCTGCACGAAGAAACCGAACTGTTGTACGAGAGCAGCGTGCTTTCCCCGCAGTTGTGCGAACTGAGGAACCTCATTACCGTAGGCTACCTGATCGTAAAAGGCGCCCAGTTCCGGAAAGAGAGCAGGGGACTGCATTTCAATACAGATTTCCCCGGCAAATCAGCACTGCTGCAAAACATTGTGCTGTAAGCACCATTAACTTTACCGCATGTATTACCTGATACTCGGCTTTTTCTACCTGATTTCCCTGCTCCCGTTCTGGTTGTTGTATGGGCTGGCCGATTTTATATATGTGCTGGTGTATTATGTTTTTGGTTACCGCAAAAAAGTAGTGCTGCAGAACCTGGCGATCGCTTTCCCGGAAAAAAGCGAAGCGGAAAGAATAAAAATCGCCCGCCGGTTTTACCGGGCTTTCATCGACAACTGGCTGGAAGCGGTGAAATTGCTCTCCATGAGCAAACGAACCTTGCAGCAGCGCTTCAGAATGGATTATGGTCCGTTGCCGGAACTGTATGCAAAAGGAAAAAGCTGCCATGTACACCTGGGACATCAATTCAACTGGGAGTGGGCGAACGTGGCCTTCGGGCAGAACGGACAATTTACACTGCTCGGTGTTTACCAGCCGATCTCCAACAAAGCTATTGACAGGCTATTCAAATACTTCCGGAAAAAAAGCGGCACCATCCTGCTCTCGGCAAGGAATATGCGCCAGGAAATGCTGCCGTACCGGCATACGCAGTACATCATGGGGTTAGTAGCCGATCAGAATCCTTCCGATCCGAAGAAGGCTTACTGGCACATGTTCTTTTCGAAGATGGCGCCTTTTGTGAAAGGGCCGGAAAAGAATGCCCGGCTGCACAATATTCCCGTCGTTTTTGCCCGCTTCGAAAAATTGAAACGCGGGTATTACAATTGTGTGCTGGAGTTGGTGGAAGAAAATCCTGCAGATACACCAGAAGGTGAATTGACCACAAAGTTTGTCCGTTACCTGGAGGAAAACATTCGTCGGCAGCCTGAAAACTGGTTGTGGAGCCACCGCAGGTGGAAACATGATTGGGAGAAGTACCGTAATGGCGCATAACTTCTTATGATGCTGAGTAGAAATAATAGTATTCCCATGTACGTATGCGTTGCACTGCGGGATAAAAGCGACTCAACATTCATTCAATAAAAATCCCCCACGGATTACCGTGAGGGACTACAAATATTTAAGGGAAGAATTAATTCAACACACTGCTGTCCTTCACAATCTCAATCTTTTCCACTTCTTTAATCGCCTTATAGCCACCGGCAATGTTCCGGATATTGTGTATGCCCTGCCTTTTCATCAGTGAGGCGGCAATCACGCTGCGGTAACCGCTTGCGCAATGCAGGTACACATTGTCGTTCTCTTCCACCTGGGCCAGTGTGGCCAGGTCCATCATCGTATCCAGCGGAACATTCACGGCATCTTTTACATGGCCATCGGCGTATTCCATTTCCTTGCGCACATCCATTACCACCATATTTTCATCGAAGGGAATGTCCATAGCGAACTCATCGGCTTCAATATTGATCACCATATCAACAGTGTTACCGGCATCTCTCCAGGCTTCAAAACCGCCTTTCAGGAAACCGAGAAACTGGTCGAACCCAACCCGGGCCAGCCTGAGGACGGATTCTTCTTCTTTTCCGGCTTCAGCCACAATAATCAAAGGCTGGTGGAAAGGCAGGAGGCTGCCGGCCCATTCCGCAAAGCGGCCTTCTAACCCGATGAATATAGAGCCAGGTACAAATCCATCCATGAAAACTGCGCCCGGACGTGTATCCAGGATAATGGCATCCGTCTCTTTAGAGAGGGTTTTCACCTGGTCGGGATCAAGCGGGGTAAGTCCTTTTTCAAGTACTTCATGAATAGGATCGTATCCTTCTTTGTTGATGCGCGCGTTGATGGGGAAATACTGCGGAGGTGCGGTAAGTCCGTCGGTTACAGCCTTGATGAAATCTTCCCTGCTCTGCGGTTGCAGCGCATAGTTGGACTGTTTTTCGTCGCCAATAGTGCTGTGCGTATTGGGGCCGAGGTTTTTCCCGCAACTGCTGCCAGGACCATGCGCCGGGTACAACAATACGGAATCGGGGAGGGGGAGAATTTTGTTTTGAAGGGAATCGTACATCATGGAAGCCAGTTCCTCCCTGGAAAGATTACCGCTGCTCAGGTCAGGCCGGCCAACATCACCTACAAATAAAGTATCGCCCGTGAAAATGGCATGTGCCGCACCTGCTTCATCACGCAGCAGGTAACAGGTGGATTCCAGTGTATGTCCCGGGGTGTGCAATACTTCTATGCTCACCTTACCGAGTTTAAAAACCTCACCGTCTTTTGCTTTGTGAATGGGATAACGCGTTTCGGTATTGGGACCAAAAACAATGGGTGCTCCTGTAGCCTTGCCAAGGTCGATATGACCGCTCACGAAATCGGCGTGGAAATGCGTTTCAAAAACATATTTGATGGTCGCCTTCCGCTCCGCCGCCAGGGCCAGGTAAGGTTCCGTTTCCCGGAGTGGGTCAATTACGGCAGCTTCACCCTCACTTTCAATGTAATAGGCGGCCTCACTGAGGCAGGAAGTATATAATTGCTTTATAAACATATCTGGTAATTTATAATGTTGATGATGGAACTTCTACAAACTTACCTTCTCCAAATAAAAAGCGGAACCGCCTTTCGACCAGTTCCGCTATATTTTGTACGAATCGGAGATTATTTCGCCACCAGTTGTTCAACAAAGGCGCTGATATCCTGAATTCTGGCTGTATTTACAGTGTAATAAATGAATTTACCGTCTCTTTCAGTGTTTACGATACCAGCCCTGCGGAGAATAGCGAGGTGCTGGGAAGCCACAGATTGCTCAAGACGGAGCTTCACATATATTTCGGTAACGGTCATTTTACCGCTCTCATCAATCAGCTTCAGAATTTGCTGACGGAGTTTATGGTTCAGGGAGCGGAGCACGAGGGCTGCTTTCTTCAGATTGATGAAATCCAGCTTCACAGCATTTTCTTCCTTTCCGGATGCGTTCAAGATCATCGAATACGGCGCAGAGGTAATCATCGTAAATAAGATATTAAATTTTTCCTATATCGGTTATACATTAGAATATCCTCGCAAAGATACAACCCTGATCCCGAATTGTTAAGATTTTAACGAATCGTTACCGCTTGGATGGAGCCGTGGTATGGAAGTCCTTGATATAGAATGGTTCAGCATAGGCCAAATCGTTAAAATCCTGCATATTAAAGGATTCGGTGGCCATCTTAGCCATAAAGAGTGCGGTTTCCTGCGTGTTTGTAGGGAAAGAAGCGGTCGTTTGTGTGCATAAGTTTGCCCATTTCGGGCTGCCATCACCTATAAAATAAGTGGGTTGCAACTTAAGCTGCTCATGATAACTTTCTGCTGAAAGAATCAATGCCGTAGGGGGAACAACCTCCTGCAAATCCTGGTCGTAAACGGCGGTATATACTTCCATTCTGCGTGCGTCGATCATCGGTACAACGAAGAATGATTCATTTTTATCATGTTTATTTTCAGCGAGCCAGGCACCTGCCATAACACGCAGGGTGCTCAGGCAAATCAGGGGGATATTTTTAGCAAAGCAGATGCCTTTCGCTGTTGCCAGTCCTACCCGAAGTCCTGTGTAAGAACCTGGTCCGTTGCTTACTGCCACGGCTTTTATCGCATCCCATGTTGTGCCCGTTTCTTTTAAAAGTGCCGCGATAGCGGGTTGAATAAAAGAAGCATGTTCTTTCTGGTTCGTGCTGGTTTGGGTGGCCACGAGCTGTCCTTCGCTGGCCAGGCTCACATGTGCGGAGGAAAGAGCGGTATCGATCAGTAGAATCATAGTCGGGAGTTCATTTCCAGTTCCATTGCCGGAGCAGGCAAATATCGTTCATCTGTGGCCGCGAGTTGCCGGAGGAGGCCGTAAATTTTTTCCAGCCCAATCTGTTCGCTCCAGGCGAATGGTCCGTAGGGATAGTTGGTGCCCAGTTGCATGGCGGTATCAATTTCAGGCTTTGTGCTCACCCCTTCGCCCCAGGCAAAATATGCTTCGTTTACGATCATGGCGATGGAGCGCGGGGCGATCATGCCCGGAACATCGGGTATGGGGATCACCCCTTTCTGCAACAATTCAAATGCGGCTGCCGCAATGGCAATACTATCATCATTTCCGGCAATTTCCACGGCAGGGTTCTTTTCAAAACCGGGCCACCCGTTGAAGCGTACAAATGCGGTCGGAAGTTCTGCGCCCGTGAGTGCCACGGCGTTCACAATAACCGTAGCGGGAGCAACTGCGGTAAGCAGAGCCACCCGTTGTGGCTTGTGCTCAAACAACATATCAATGTACACATCCGCTTTAAAAGAAGCCAGTTCTTCGGGTTCAGAAATCCATTGAACGGAAGGATGCTCCTTTCCGCCCCATTGTTCCTTTTGAATGGCATTGGCAAGCACAACCAGTTGCATAGAAATATTTTGGCAAAAATAGGTTTGTTATTTGATGCAGGATAAGCGATTTTAGCCCCCTCAAAAATTTAATTCATGCAAAAGCAGATCATTCAAACCAACAATGCGCCCGCTCCCATAGGACCTTACAGTCAGGCTGTTAAAACAGGTAACCTCCTGTTCGTATCCGGACAGGTCGCTTTCGATCCCGTTACTGGTAACCTGGTGATGGATACACTCCAGGCCGAAGCGCACCAGGTAATGAAGAACCTGGAAGCTGTGCTCACCGAAGCAGGTGCCGGTTTCGCCAACGTGGTAAAAACCACCATCTTCCTGAGTGATATGAGCCTGTTCGCAGAAGTGAATGAAGTATATGGCAGCTATTTCACCGGAGATTATCCCGCACGCGAAACGGTAGCCGTGAAAACACTGCCCCGCAACGTGAACGTGGAGATCAGCGTAATCGCAGCGTTGTAATACATCGCATCAGGCGTTGCGCCGTAGCGTTGCGAGGCATGAAGCAATCTGCGAGAAATATTTTTTTAAAATCTCTCGCAACGACGCTACGGCGCAACGTATAAAAGTATTCTTGTGTCACAGCAACATGAAAAAAGTTATACCCTTCGTGGCGCTGGCGGGAGCGTTTATTTTTTCCGGCTGTGGCAATCCCAGGTATTTGTACAGTCCGATTGAAATCAATAACCCGGATATTACGAATGAGCAACAGGTTTTCCTTGCTGCAAATGCTACGCAGGGTTTGTTGAGTTCGGCGAATACCGGCAGCCGCTCGCGCAACAGTGGTGTAGGCGTTCAGGCCGGAGTTTCCCTTGTAAAGGGGTTTGCTTTGCATGGGCAACTCTCCCAAAGGTGGGAGCGTGGAGCGTACGATTGGCAGGATGGATCCGACCTGGTGAAATCGTCCGTCAGTTACAGGCGGTCACTTTGGGAGGCGGGTGTAGGTTATTTCACGAAACTGGATCAGAAAGAGAAGGCTATTCTTTCCCTTTATGCAGGGTTGGGTAACGCCAGGTCTCATATTGAAGATCAACTGACCGGAGGTGCTGGCGTTGCGCCCATTACGCATTTTCACCACAGTTCCGTAAAGCGCTTCTACCTTCAGCCCTCATTGAACTATCATCCCGGACCTTATTTCAATATAGGCTTTTCCCTCAAATACAATACACTTACTTTCAGGGATTTTAATACTTCCTATTCGACCGATGAACAGCGTATGCTGGACATAGACGGTTTGGAGGACCATGCTTTCGGACAATGGGAGATGGGGCTTCAGGCCATGATGTATCTACCGGAAACCCCTTCAATAGGTTTCCGTTTCATGGGACACATGCTTGCCGGATCCAACCACCGTTTTGAATCGAGGTCCATGTTCGCATCGGTAGGTGTGCTCTATGTTTTTAGGAAGAAGACACCGCCCGGTACAACCCGCTAATTGTTTAAAGTAATGAATCCGCCGTCTATCGGGTAATCGCAGCCGGAAACGAAAGCGGCTTCATCGGAGCAGAGGTACAACGCCAGTGCCGCGATTTCTTCCGGAGTGGCCATGCGGCCAATGGGCTGCGTTTTGGATAATTGCTCGAACATCTCCGCTTCTTTACCCGGATAATTTTTTGCCAGGAAGCCATCTACAAAAGGGGTATGTACCCTTGCCGGGGAAATGCAGTTGCAGCGGATGTTTTGTGTAAGGTAATCTTTCGCGATGGAAAGGGTCATGCCTACCACGGCGCCTTTCGTCATGGAATAAGCGAAGCGGTCGGGAATGCCTACGGAAGAAGCGATGGAAGCCATGTTGAGAATAGCGCCACCATGTTGTTTCATATAGGGGATAGCGCTCTGGGTGCAATTAAAAACACCTTTGATGTTTACGTCCATCAGTCGGGTGAGATCCGCTTCGGAAGTGGTTTCAATATTTCCAATATGAGCGATGCCTGCGTTGTTGACCAGAATACTGATTTTTCCCGCGATGCTGTTAATGTCATCCATCACCGCTTTTACATCGGCACCACTGGATACGTTGCATTTTCTGAAAGCAGCGATCCCTCCCTTCTCAATAATTTCACGGCATACAGATGTGCCACCGGCTTCATCCATATCTAACACATACACATCTGCGCCCTGGCGCGCGAACAATAGGGCGATCGCTTTTCCTATACCGCTTCCACCTCCTGTGACTACGGCCGTTTTGTGAGACAATGAGAACATATAAATCGTTTATGCAAAATTAGGTTGTTGAACTTTCCTGGCGAAAAGCGCGATCATGCCGAAACAGATCAGGGGAACAAAGTAGCCGTATTGGATGTTGCCGGTTTTATCTGAGATGAAACCTAGTAACGGTGGAAGTAACGCGCCGCCCACAATTGACATAATAATTAGGCTGGAGCCCATTTTTGTATCTTCTCCAATGCCTTCAATTCCGAGAGAGAATATAGTAGGGAACATGATGCTCATAAAGAATGAAATACCCACCATTGCATACACAGAAACCATTCCTTCTCCAAATATTGCGGTAGCCGTTAATGCTGCATTGATAAGTGCATAAAGAAAAAGCAGCTTTGCCGGCGCAATAAATTTCATTAAAAAAGTTCCTGCAAATCTTCCCAGAACAAATGCGAGACCCAAATATACCTGGAATGTGCCAGCCGTTATTTCGTCCAGACCAGCAGCGTCTTTCGCGAAGAGCATGAACAAGCTTAATATACATACCTGCGCGCCAACATAGAAGAATTGAGCTATTACGCCCCATCTTAATCGTCGGTGGCTCCATGCTTCAGCAATTCCTCTCTTATTTGTGCCTTCTTCTTTAATGTCAGGAAGTTTGGTGAAATAGAAAAGTAAGGCCACAAGCAATATGGTAATTCCAATCACCAGAAATGGCAGTTTTACACTATCGGCTTCCTGCTGAAGATAAGCACTGGCAACATCTGCGGGCATAGCGGCAAGTTCAGCTTCTGAAATTTCTTTACCGGAAAGAATGAAGTTGATGCCAACCAATGGTGCTAAAAGTGCTGCAAGCCCATTAAAGGATTGCGCGAAATTCAGTCTGAATGAGGCTTGCGAAGGATCGCCAAGTATTGTTACATAAGGATTGGCGGCAGTTTCCAGAAATGCCAGTCCACTTGCGATGATAAAGAATGCGCCCAGGAAAAGTGCGTAACTCATGGTGCTGGCGGCCGGAAGAAACAGGAAAGCGCCAATGGCAAACAAACTCAAACCAATAAGTATCCCCGCTTTGTATCCATATTTCCGCATTAGAATACCAGCGGGAAGTGCCATTACAAAATAGGCTAGATATACTGCTGAATCCACAAGTGAGGATTGAAGCACATTTAAACGGAATGCTTTCCTCAAATGCGCGATCAGTATCGGATCGAGGTTATGGATAAATCCCCAGAAGAAGAAAAGGCTGATCACCAGTATCAGTGGTAGCAAGGCTTTCGATCCGGAAATACTTTTCGCGGAAACGGTGGTATTGGTTGGAAGTGCCATAGCGCGTGCAATCTTGGTTGAAGGGTTACTATGAAATGGAGCGGTCCAGATGGGTGTATCCGCCATCGGGATAGAATATCTGTCCGGTGGTATGCGAAGAACGTTTGCTGAGCAGGAACACTACGGCATCGGCGATTTCTTCGGAAGTGGTCATCCGGTTTTCCAATGGTATTTTGGACACGATCTGCTTGAGTTTTTCTTCTGAATTGGGCAGCGATTTGATCCACTTTTCATAGAGCGGTGTCCAAACTTCGGCGGGGTTCACGGTGTTTACACGGATACCGAAAGGCAGCAGTTCCACTGCCCATTCGCGGGTAAGCGCGTTCACGCCTCCTTTGCTGGCCGCATAACCTGAAGTGTTGCCCTGACCCGTTTCCGCCACTTTAGAGCCAACGTTCACAATGGCGCCCTTGCTTTCTTTCAGGTAAGGAAGCGCGAAATGCGCCAGGTTATAATAGTGGCTAAGGTTCTTCTGAATGCTTTGCATGAACTTTTCGGGAGAGCCGCTTTCCAGGCCACAGCCATCGTTCACGCCGGCATTGTTCACGAGCCCGTCGATCCTGCCGAATTGCTCCACGGTGAAGGCGATCACATTTTTGCAGGCTTCCACTTCGCCCAGTTCAGCGGCGATGGTGGCCACTTTTCCGCCAGCAGCTTCAATTTCTGCGGCGATCTTTGCATTATCGCCTGCATCTCGTCCGGCCACTACCACGGTGCCGCCTTCGGCGGCGATACATTTGCTGATGGCCCCGCCAATTCCTTTGGCCCCGCCTGTTACAATGA
>CAMLRX010000159.1 GCA_946482545.1 uncultured Flavihumibacter sp.
TATACCACCATCACGGAATACGATAAAACCTTCAAAGACGTATCCGTTATGTTTGAAAACGATAACCTCACCAACACACTTGGAGAAGTGATCGCCGCACACGGCCTCAAACAAATCCGCATCGCCGAAACAGAGAAGTACCCGCACGTCACCTTCTTCTTCAGCGGTGGCCGGGAACTTCCCTTCCCAGGCGAAGAAAGAATCCTGAAGCCTTCGCCCAAAGTGGCCACTTATGACCTGAAACCTGAGATGAGCGCTTACGACCTCACCGATGCGATCGTTCCTGAAATTCAAAACCAAACCGCCGATTTCATCTGCCTGAATTTCGCCAACGCCGATATGGTAGGACACACAGGTATTTTTGAAGCCGCCATGAAAGCCGCGGAAACCGTGGACCACTGTGTTCAACGCGTGGTGACCGCCGCCCTGGAGAACGGCTATACCGTGTTCCTAACAGCAGATCATGGCAACGCCGATTATATGCGGAACGAAGATGGATCACCCAATACCGCGCATACGCTGAACCTGGTGCCGTTGTTCGTTATTGATAAAAACTGGCATGGCGCCCTGCAGCCAGGAAAGCTGGGTGATATCGCGCCTTCTATCTTAACGATGATGGGCCTGCCTATCCCCCCGCAAATGACCGGCAAGGTGCTGGTTTCGGCATAAATGAACCGTATGAAAAAAAGAATACTGACAGGGCTGCTGGTCGCGATTCTACTGATGCAGTTCTTCCGGCCGGAAGCAAACAGCACAGCTGCTCTGCAGCCCAATGCCCTTTCGGCAGGTTATGCCGTGCCGGAAGCCGCAGCCATTATTCTGAAGAAAGCCTGTAACGACTGTCACTCCAACAATACCAGCTATCCCTGGTATGCGCACATACAGCCCGTTGGCTGGTGGCTCGCGGACCATATTAAGGATGGAAAGAACGAATTGAATTTCGATGAGTTCCTCACCTACGGGCTGAAAAAGCAGGACCACAAGCTGGAAGAAGTGATAGAAGAAGTGAAAAAAGGCCACATGCCGCTACCGTCTTATGTACGCATGCACAAAAGCGCCGCCCTCACAAAAGCGGAAAAGGAAGCGATTGTAGCCTGGGCCGACAGAACCCGGAAAGAAATACAGAATAAAATGCTGGTAGCGGGTGAACGTAAAACACCATAATATTCCAACTTTCAGCGGGGCAATGCTGCTACTCATACTGGCGGCCGCCCCGCTTTTTCTTTCCCTCGCATTCCTGGGCAGGCAGGCCATGATACGCCATGATATGGAAGAACGGCTGGAAAAAGAGGCGCTCACCACCATCTTCGTACCCAGGGGCCGGTTGTATTGGGTGAAGAAGGACAAAGAGATACAGGTTGGAAAAGATTTGTTTGATGTGAAAAAAATCGTTCCGGTGGCAAAGGGTTACCTCGTTACCGGTTTGTACGACTATGATGAAAAGCATATTCACCGGCAATTAAGTAACGCGATAGAAGGGCAGGCGGAAGAAGAACAACAGGATGCTTTTGGCACCTGGCTCTTTAAACAACAGTATACCTGCCCTGACCAGGAAACGGCCATGCCCGTTGAAAGCACTGCCATCCTTAAGCTGTACAATATTTATCCAACCGGATATTTTCAGAAAAATGAACAAAAGGTGCCCACTCCTCCTCCACGGCATCCATCCACTTAAACACACACTGCTGTTCATTTTTCAAACCAATACTAACATGGATTACAGAAGAATTATATGCTCCTGTACGGCCATGGGCATGTTGTTTATTGCCCAGGCACAGGATAAAAAAACCAAAGATTCCTTGTGGAACGAACTGGATGAAGTGGTTGTTTCTTACAACAAATGGGAGCAGAACCTGAATGAAGTTCCCAATAAGATCGCGCGCATCAATATGAAACTCGCTGCTCTTCAGCATCCGCAAACTGCGGCTGACCTGTTGGGAGCATCGGGTTCGGTGTTCATTCAGAAAAGTCAACTGGGCGGCGGAAGTCCTATGATACGCGGTTTTGCTACCAATCGTGTATTGATTGTGGTGGATGGTGTGCGCATGAACAACGCCATTTACCGCAGCGGCAACCTCCAGAACGTGATCTCGCTCGATGCGCTGGCTACCGAAAACGCCGAGGTAATCTTCGGCCCCGGAAGCCTCATCTATGGAAGCGATGCCATTGGTGGTGTAATGGATTTTCATTCCTTCATGCCAAAGCTGTCTACCAATGAGGATTTGTTCGCTAAAGCGAATGTACTCACCCGTTATGCTTCCGCGAACAAGGAGAAAACCGTTCATGCCGACGTGAATTTCGGGGAGAAAAAAATATCCTTTCTTTCCAGCTTCACCTACAGTGATTTTGGCGACATGAAGATGGGAAAGAACGGTGGCCAGGAAAGTTATCTTCGCCCCAATTCCGTGGAATGGATCAACGGGAAAGACAGTGTGGTCACCAACCCGGACCCGCGTGTCCAGTTGCAAAGCGGCTACCATCAGCTCAACCTGTTGCAGAAGATCCGTATCCGCCCGAACGATCATTGGGACCTCGGTTATGCCTACCATTATTCCGCTACGGGTAATGTGCCCCGTTATGACCGGTTGATTGAAACGAGCGGAGGCCTGCCCACCTTCGCCCAATGGTATTATGGTCCGCAACGTTGGGAAATGCACCAGGCACAGGCAGCTTACACGGGCAGCACCGCGCTGTTCGACAACATGAAGGCCGTATTCGCCTACCAGGATTATGAAGAAAGTCGTCACGACCGGCGCAGGAACAATGCCAACCTCCGCAACCTCACGGAAACCGTGGAAGCTGTTTCCGCCAACTTCGATTTCCTGAAAACACTCGATCCGGGCACAAGCCTGTTCTATGGCGCGGAATACGTTTTCAACGAAGTGGGTTCAACAGGAAACAGGGTGAACACCGCCAATGGAACCGTTTCAGGTGTGGCTTCCCGTTATCCCAACGGATCAAAGTGGCAATCAGCGGCAGCCTACATCAGTTTGAAAAAACGGGTAAACCCGAAACTTGTGCTGTCTACCGGATTGCGGTACAACCATGTTTCACTGAAAAGCAGGTTCGATACCACTTACTTCAAAACGCCATTCCTGGAAGCAGACATCAGCAAGGGCGCTGTTACAGGTAATGTTGGTATTACCTACCGTACAACAGAAAATTCACACCTGTTCTTCAATGTATCTACCGGTTTCAGAAGCCCTAATATAGACGATATCGGGAAGATATTTGAATCGGTTACCGGAAGACTAACGGTGCCGAACGCGAACCTCTCTTCTGAATATGCGTGGAACGGTGAACTGGGCTGGAACATCAAAAAAGAAAGAAGGTACAGCTTCGACATCACCGCCTTCTTCACCTACCTTGATAATGCCATCGCCAGAAGACCATTTCAGTTGAATGGCAGCGATAGCCTTGAATTCAATGGCGGCATGGTATTCACGGAAGCCCTTCAGAACGTGGCCCATGCGAAAGTATGGGGTGCGCAGGGCGCTTTTTCGGTGTTCCTTACGCCCAGGCTATCGTGGAGCATTCAGGGCAACTGGACCAAAGGAGAGGAGACGGATGACGCGGCAGACAAGAACGTACCGCTCCGCCACGCCGCGCCATTCTTCAGCAACAGCCATCTCCGTTATATGCGCGGCAAATGGTTGTTGGATCTTTATGGCATCTACAATGCCGCGATCCGTTACGAAGACCTGGCACCAACGGAGCAGGTGAAAACATTCATCTACGCCAGGGATGCCAACGGTAATCCTTATTCTCCGTCCTGGTACACCATCAACCTGAAGGGAAGTTACGAGATCAGCCGCCACATCTCTGTTTC
Organism: uncultured Flavihumibacter sp.; assembly: GCA_946482545.1. Next base: position 3,830 of record CAMLRX010000159.1, read on the forward strand.
AGGGGGCTGGGAAAACATCACCAACCAACGGTACAGGCCCTATTCATCAGGCATTGTGGCAGCGGGATCCAACCTCGTGCTCTCCGTAAAAGCTTCCATTTAAAACACCAACACCATGCAGCAGAACGCTTCAGCACAGATAGCCCGGAAAACGAGATGGCACAGAAAATGGCACAGGAACATCGCCATCGTAGGAGCTGCTTTCCTATTGTTTACCTCAGTAACCGGCCTGCTGCTGGCCTGGAAAAAAAATAGCGGGGGATACCTGCTGGCGGAATCAAAGAAGGGGAGCAGCCCCCTTCTTTCCCAATGGCTCTCTTTTGAAACACTTTCTTCCAAAGCCATTACAGCGCTTCGCGAAAAACACGGTAACAATATTGATACCGTGATCAGCCGGATCGATGCGCGGCCGGATAAGGGAATGGTCAAGTTCATTTTCGAGAACCATTACCACGCGCTCCAGGTAGATGCCGTTACGGGGAATATACTTTTACATGAGGAACGGCGCGCCGACTTTATTGAACAGTTGCATGACGGCAGCATCATTGATAAGCTGTTGAGCGCCAATGGTCCGGGCAAACTCACCTACTCCACCATCGGTGGACTAAGCCTGCTCCTGCTCACCATTACCGGGTTCTGGCTCTGGTACAACCCGAAAAGAATCCGGAAGAAAAAGGCGGAAATTCAGCCCTGAAACTTAAACGGAGGCAGCATATTCTGAAAATTATTGTCTAACTTGTATGGTAACCAAATGTCTTATATGACGGAGGAAGCCATTCTTACCGGTTGCTTAAGAAATGATGCAACCGCCCAAAAGGAGTTATACAACCGCTACAGCCCGAAAATGTTGTCGGTATGTTTCAGGTACGCCCACAACAGGGAAGACGCGGAAGATATGCTCCAGGAGGGTTTCATTAAAGTGTTCTCGCAAATCCACACCTTTCAGGGCAAAGGCGCCTTTGAAGGTTGGGTGAGAAGAGTGATTGTGCATACCTGCATCAACATTCTGAAGAAGAACAAAAAGTTCAATGAAAGTGTGGACATTATTCACGCTTCGGGCGTGCAGGTAAGGGAGGAATCCATTCCATCGATCATCCAGGCCAAACAGGTTATCGATTGCATCAGGATACTTCCGATCGGATACCGGACGGTACTCAACCTGTATGCCATTGAAGGCTACAACCACAAGGAGATCGCAGAGATGTTAGACATTGAGGAAAGCACGAGCCGTTCGCAGTACACCAGGGCCCGCGCCATGCTGGAGGATATTCTTGTGAAAAAAAGAATTATGCAGAAACCACGGGAAAAAGCAGGCTGGTTCGCCGCGCTTACCGGGAGATCCTGAGACCTTGAAACGAGACCGGCATGGAGAGAGACTTTTACACAGATGATTTTGAACAATATCTAAGGGAAAAAACAGACGAATACCGGATGTTCCCCTCTGATACTGTTTGGAAAAAAATTCACCGCCAACTGCATGTGTACAGGCGCTGGACCATGTTCGGTATATCCGCCCTGCTCCTGGGCGCCACTTTCCTCGGAGGCAGATTTTTCCTGAGCGGTACTGAAAATATCCTGGCCGATGCCGCCAACAACCAGGTAACACCTTCTCCCCTTTCCAACACAAATTCAGAAGCAGAAGCAGAGAAAAAAGCCGCTAAAAAAGAGCCTGGTAAAGAAGCAGCAAAATATATCGCGCCCAACCAACTCATTATCGCTATCAACAATATCAGGGAAAGGAAGCTTTCCAATATGCTTTTCCAGGACATCGCGGAAAAGAACGATCCTAATATGAAGGTGGCCTGGCTTCGTCCTGCGGAAGTGGATAGTCCGGCTATAGTGGCCGCAGAAGTTCCGGAAGAAAAGGAATTGCCTGTGCCTACTGTTGCACAAATAGAATTAAAAACAGCCGCTTCGTTCCTGGTTAAAACACCGGAGCAGCTTCCCGTTCGCCACCTGGAGGCCGTTCTTGTGGAAAAACCTTCTTCACTTAGTGTAATCCCTTCCAAAGAAGATGGTTTGACTTTCAAAACAACACCGGATATCGCGTCTGTACAATTGGTGGAAGAAAAGCCCTTCCTCTCTGAAGAAGACAGAAGACATATAGATAATTTCGCGCTCAACTATATACCACCGCAAAGAAGAAAACTTAGCCTGCAATTCTATGTAACGCCAACAGTAAGCTACAGAAGACTGACTGATTGGGGTAAGAACATCAACCTGAATTCAGCGCCTACCAACCTTACCACACAGGCACACTATGATATCGATAAATATGTGAACCAAAAGCCGGCCATTGGTTTTGAAGCCGGCTCCAACATGCTGGTGAAACTAACACCAGGACTAACATTGAAAACCGGTCTTCAATTTAATTTCTCCAGGTTCCAGATACATGCTTACAATGCGCCATCGGAAACAGCGATCGTAGCCATGAGCACCACTTCCGGCAATCAGCCTGACACCATGTTCAGCGGCAGCAGGCTCCGGAATTACTTCGGCTATTCAAGAGCGGAAGTACAGAACCAATACATGCAACTTTCCATGCCGGTAGGACTTGAACTCCGGGTGGCAGGTACCAATAAATTCAGTTTCAACGTGGCAGGTGCCGTTCAACCCACCTACCTGCTGAGCAGCAACAGCTACCTGCTCAGTTCCGATTACAAACATTACGTGAAAGCGCCGGACGACCTCATGCGCCGCTGGAACCTGCACACCAACTTTGAAGCCTACTTCGCCTTCGAAAAGAATGGGCTGCGCTGGCAAATGGGTCCCCAGTTCAGGTACCAGATGCTTTCCAGTTATGAGAACAAATACCCCATACGGGAATACGTGATTGATTATGGTTTCAAGATAGGCGTAAGCAAAATTTTCAAATAAAATTCTCCTTCCCCGCCCCCTATTTCCTTAATTTTGGGGTATGCGAATAACAGCGATTTTAGCCCTCGTACTCCTGTATGCCTGTCAGGGAACCCCATTGAAAACAGAGGCCGGTGATATTATGAAAGACAGCATCGCCGCTTCCAAAGAATATTATCCCATTCCCGCCTTTATTACTGAGGAACTGAAATATGCCCAGGAGAACCCTACGGCCATTACCAGGTATATTACGATCGGCAATAAAGTAGATTCCGGGTTTGTGCCTTACGATACACTGGCAGCCTTCGCCTCCGCATTCATGGGCATAGACCTGAACGATGCCTCCTTTAAAAGAGATGTGGAAGAAAAAACATTTATGGACGAATCCATCGGCCTGGTTACCCTCAGTTATACCATAGATAACCCCAATACACCATTGCGCCGCGCCGATATACTCGTGAAAGAAGGGGAAGTGAAGAGTAAAGTGAACAGTATTTACCTTGAAAAAGTGGCGGAAAATAACGGCACAACTACCGTGAAAAAACTGTACTGGAAATCCAGACAGAATTGCATGGTTATTGAACAGGAAACCGATGCCTCCGGCAATGAAAAAATGATCCAGACCAAACTGGTTTGGAACGCCGGCGAATAGCTATCCATCATGACCGCACAGGAATACCAGCAGATCGCACATACCATCCCGCACCAACCCGGTATCTATAAATATTACGATAAACAGGGAACACTGCTGTATGTGGGAAAGGCAAAGAACCTGCGGAAAAGAACGGGGTCCTATTTCACAAAAACTTATCCCAACTACAAAACGAAGGAGCTGGTCACCCGCATCCACCGGGTGGAATTCACCATCGTGGACAGCGAGCAGGATGCCTTTCTCCTGGAAAACGCCCTGATCAAACAATACCGGCCGAAGTACAATATTGACCTGAAGGACGATAAATCGTACCCCTTCATTGTCATCAAAAAAGAACATTTTCCGAGGGTTTTCCTCACCCGTAATAAGATCAACGACGGCTCAGAATACCTGGGGCCATTCACTTCCGTTGGAAGGGTACGGGAGTTGCTGAATTTCATCCGCCTCAACATTCCGTTGCGGACCTGCAAACTGAATCTCTCCCCGGCGAATATCAGGGCAGGCAAGTTTAAAGTATGCCTGGAATACCATCTTGGCAACTGTAAAGGCCCCTGTGAGGCTTTACAGGCTGAAGAAGATTACCAAGCGGGTCTGCTCCAGATCCGGCAGATATTAAAAGGGAACGTATCTCCCGTGATCCAGCAGTTTAAGGAACAGATGCAGGCCTTCGCGCAGGACATGGCGTTTGAAAAGGCCGAGATGATGCGCAAGAAAATTGAACACCTGGAAAACTACAACGCCCGCTCCGTAGTGGTGAGCAGGTACCTCACCAATATTGATGTGTTCTCCCTGCTCAAAGAAGACGAATGGGCCTACGTGAACTACCTGATGGTGCAGAACGGCACCATCGTACAAACCCATACCATCCGCCTGGAAACACACCTGGAAGAAACGGATGAAGAAGTACTTGTATTTGCGGTACAGCAGTTAAGAGAAACCTTTAATAGTCTGGCGGATGAAATAGTAGTTCCCTTCCACATCGAGTTCCCGCTTGAAGCGATTACGATTACTGTTCCAAAAGCCGGCGACAAGAAAAAACTGGTGGAATTATCGTTAAAAAACGTGAACTACTTCCGTGAAGAAATCCGGAAGAAAAAGATACTCCAACTGGAAGGCAAAGACGACCAGGAAAAGAAAAAAGTCCTGTACAAGCTCCAGGAAGAACTCCAGCTACCCGAACTGCCGGTTCATATAGAATGCTTCGACAACTCCAACTTCCAGGGCAGCTACCCGGTTTCGGCGATGGTGTGTTTCAGGAATGGCATACCCAGTAAAAAAGACTACCGCCACTACAACGTGAAAACGGTGGAGGGCATCAATGATTTCGCCACCATGAAAGAAGTGGTTTTCAGGCGTTATAAGCGCCTCCGCGATGAAGAGCAGTCTTTCCCTCAACTGATCATCATTGATGGTGGTAAAGGGCAATTAGGCGCTGCTATGGAGAGCATACGGGAACTGGGGCTGGTGGGCAAAATGACGCTCGTGGGGCTTGCTAAAAATGAAGAAGAACTGTTCTTTCCCGGCGATTCGGAGTCCATTAAACTCCCCTATAATGGTGACTCGCTCCGGTTAATCAGGCGCATCCGGGATGAAGTACACCGCTTCGGGATCACCTTCCACCGCAACCAACGCAGCAAAGGCACTTTCAGCAACGAACTGGAACAGATACCGGGCATCGGTAAACAAACGGCTGAAAACCTTTTAAAGCATTTCCGCTCGGTAAAAAATGTAAAAAACGCTTCGGAAGAAGACCTTGGAAAGGTAGTGGGCATTGCGCGGGCTAAGCTCATCCATACGCATTTCTCCGCTGAAAACACGGGAGAGTAGAAAAGAAAATCACCTGAAAATAGCAAGTATAAAACGGCTGTAATGCAAGTGCAGTGCGGTACTATCAGCTATGTTGTAAAATAATGGGCATAAAAAAAGGGGCCAGGATAGACATCCAGCCCCGTTTTTAAAATCCAATATCCTATGAAAAACCGTTGTAAAAATAGTAAAAGAATCACAACTTCCAATACCCGCATGTGGGTATTTTGATATTTTTTTTATTAAGGTTTTTGCTCATAGATGCAGCGTTTGAAAGAATCGGCTACACAGCCCGGAAAATAAGGACGTGCTACTGAATGTTTGCAGGGAATGCCCATTGCTGTACCCCTCCATGGGAGCAAAAAACAAACAATTTTGTTTGGGAGGCTGGTTACCAAAATAAACTGTACTGGAACGTGACCAGCATTTACTTCCTGCCCGCAGGGCCAGAGCGGCAAAACGTGCGTATAAGCATAGGCAATAAAAAAGCGGCGCCATCTTTTGGATAGCGCCGCTTCTATAATGAAGGAACCAGTGTTGTAATTAATAAGACCAGAGATCCTGCTCGTAGTTGAAGATGCGTTCTTTTACGGCATCCCCTTCCAGCAAACGGAGGATGGGATCTTTTACGTAGTCTGCAATGTAACGATCATACGGGTTATCCATAGTCGTTTTGATGATCCTTGCGCTGAACATCCTGCTTTCAAACAATTCCTCCCAGCTCATCCGGGCGCCGATGTTCTTGCCGTTGAACACTTCATAACGTGCCAGCATGGGGCGCAGATCGGGATAATATACCCAGAAAATCGGGGTAACATCACGGAAAGAGCCATCTGAATTATAAATGTTTTTCAGCGGAGCGATGCCCAGTAT
>CAMLRX010000160.1 GCA_946482545.1 uncultured Flavihumibacter sp.
CAAACATAACGGATACGTCTTTGAAGGTTTTATCGTATTCCGTGATGGTGGTATAATGTAACGTTTTTTTGTGCATGCCCAATTCAGGGAAGTCTTCCTGCGTAAGTACCTGTGTGATCTCGCGGCAGCGGTCTGTTCTGAAGTTGAAGCAGATCACGGCATCGCCGTCGTTGATGGTGGCGATGGGCAGGCCGTCGGTTCCGGTGATATTGGTGGGGAGGATAAATTCATCGGTTATCTCGGCTGCATAAGAGGAAGTAATGGCTTCGATGGCGGAGACGGCCTTATTGCCTTTTCCGTTCACCAGTGCGTCGTACGCGAGTTTCACGCGTTCCCAGCGTTTGTCGCGGTCCATGGCGTAGTACCTTCCGGAGACGGTGGCTATTTTACCGGTTGTACGGGTCAGGTGTTCTTCCAGGGTCGTGATATAACCAAGGCCACCTTTGGGATCAGTATCTCTTCCATCCGTAAATACGTGTATATATACCTGTGGAACGTTTTGCGTGGCCAGGAAACTGGTCAGCGCCATCAGGTGGTTGATGTGGGAGTGCACCCCGCCATCGCTCACCAGGCCCATCAGGTGAAGCGGCTTCTGTTGTGTGCGTGCATAGTCGATCGCTTTCAGCAGCACAGGGTTGGTGAACATTTCACCGGATTTAACGGCAACGTTAATGCGCTGGAGTTCCTGGTAAACGATGCGTCCCGCCCCCAGGTTGAGGTGTCCTACTTCGCTGTTACCCATCTGGCCTTCAGGTAATCCCACTTCTTCCCCGCAGGTAACAAGGGTGGTGTTAGGATATTTACCGTACAAACTATCTACAAATGGCGTATTTGCGCTTCTGATGGCATCGGCGGTGGGAACCTGGCCCAAACCCCAGCCATCCATGATAACCAGTATTGCTTTTTTCTTTTCCATGAAATCAAAACTAACTCATTTACAGAATTTTGACGGAGGAAACAGCTATATTTAGGTCGTGAAAAGCCCGGAAAAATCCTAATCTGGCATGTTTTTGGGTACCTCAGGGTTAAAATCAGTATCATGAAATATCTTTACCGGAGCGCCTTGATCCTTTTGCCGGTGTTGCTGCTTACCGCATTCACCAATTTCCAGACCCTTGATGGCGTTGTAAGCGCTATGAAGTCAGGCAATGCGGCCCAATTGTCCAAATTTTTCGATACTTACGTGGATATTTCCCTTCCCGCAAAAAGCAATTCTTACAGTAAAAGTCAGGCCGAACTGGTTATGAAGGATTTCTTCACCACCAATGCAGTAAAGAGTTTTGAGGTGAAACACAAGGGGGAGAATGGGGGAAGCCAGTTTTGCATCGGTATTCTGCAAACCAAGAACGGCCAGTACAGGGCCACAATATTCCTGAAACAGAAAGGAGAGAAGCAATTGCTCCAGGAAATACGATTGGAGAACAGCGGAGCCTGATCCGTTTATATATCGTTTGATTTGAGCGGCGCGTCGTAAAAGATGCGCCGCTCTTTTTATCATTGAATGGATGGAAAGATTCGTGGAAGAACAGCGGGGACTGCATTTGGCGGTATTTAAGAAAACTGTGTGCAGAAGCGCTCCGTTAAAAAACGGTATGCTTTCGGTGTTTTTCTCTCTCTTCAGTTGAGTACGTTTTATGTAGCTTTGCTTTATGAGAACGTTCGACGAACAATTGGCGGCTTTGGTCACGGCAGCTTTGGCAGAAGACATCGGGGATGGAGATCATTCTACTTTAAGTTGTATTCCGGCAGATGCCAGGGGGAAAGCTGTGCTGAAGATCAAAGAAGACGGGGTACTGGCCGGGCTTGAAGTGGCCAGGAAAATTTTCGCCATGCAGGACAATTCCTCCGTTTTTACACCCCATAAAAAAGACGGGGAACCCATGAAGGCCGGAGAAACAGCGTTTGAAGTGGAAGCCAGCGTGCATACGATTTTGTCCTGTGAAAGACTTGCATTGAACTGCATGCAACGCATGAGTGGCATCGCAACACTAACGAGGCAGTATGTGGGCAAACTGGAAGGATGGCATACACGCGTGCTGGATACCAGGAAAACCACGCCCAATTTCAGGCTGCTTGAAAAGGAAGCGGTAAGAATAGGAGGAGGGGTGAACCATAGAATGGGGCTGTATGATATGATCATGCTCAAAGACAATCATATTGACTATTGCGGCGGCATTGAAAAGGCCATTGAAAAAGCCTATGCATATGTACAGGGTTTAGCGTCGCCGCTTGAAATTGAGGTGGAGACGCGGTCGTTGGAAGATGTGCAGAAAGTGCTGGCGTCCGGAAAAGTGAACAGGGTGATGCTCGATAATTTCTCACCGGCATTGTTGAAGGAAGCCATGGAACTGATAGATGGACGATTGGAAACAGAAGCCAGTGGTGGAATCAACCTGGATAACCTCCTCGAGTATGCTGCTACCAACGTGGATTTTGTAAGTGTGGGGGCGTTGATCCATCAGGCCAGAAGCCTGGACCTTAGTTTGAAAGCTGTTTAATGTAAAAAGATGTCAAAGAAGAAAAATACCGCAGCAGGAATTGTTTACTCTACTGATCCGGATTTTAAAATAGAAGAGGAAACTGAATTGGTTGAAACTCTGCCGAAGGCCGCGCAGCGGTTGAGGATTCAACTGGAGACCAAACACCGCGGTGGAAAAACGGTTACAGTCGTACTCGGTTTTGTGGGAAAAGAAGAAGACCTTGAAGCACTGGGTAAAAAACTGAAGAACCATTGCGGAACGGGCGGCTCCGCAAAAGATGGTGAAATCATCGTGCAGGGTGATCACAGGGAGAAACTGAAAGCCTTTCTTAAAAAAGAAGGATACGTTGATGTTAAATAAGAACGGAGTTGAAATGAGCAAGATCACTCACATCAACTCCGCAATCAGATAACTGAAAAGTTATTATTGACCCTGGGCCAGGGAATAACCGCTTTTCTCCCCGATTTTATTCAGGATTTCAAGAGAGCATATTTTGAAATCGCCGCTCAGACTTACATACAGGCCGATCACATCTTGTTGGTTGAGTGGTGTAGCGTCGATGCTTTCAAAGCGTGCGTTGTATTGGTTCACAAGGTTGGTGAATTTGGAACCGGTAGGCCAAACCTGTGTACCACGGTTGCTGATGTTCACCAGTTTGAATTTCACGCCTGCATGGCGGAGGCATTTCTGTGCAAGTTCATCAGGTTGAATATTGCTCTCGATGAACATGTCCACACCAACGATCTTTTCGCTGGCCCCGGCTGCGGATTCCAGCATGGGGTTCTCTTCCAGGTTGAAAACGGTGCAACTGGTTGGTTGGTCGATGCTGCCTGGTTTGGGGTTGTTTGCAGGCTTCTTGCCGAAGTTGCCGATAATGGCCTGTGCAAACTCAGTGGTATTGAGCGATGGTTTTGTTTTATCGCCGAAATCACCTGTATGAACGCCACTTTCGAGGGTGTAAAGCAACGCGTTTTCAATCATCGAAGCGGTATCGTACAATCCGATATGCTGCAGTAGAGAAAGTCCGCTCAACAAGAGAGCCGTTGGGTTAGCGATGTTTTTACCGGCAATATCAGGAGCAGTGCCGTGAACGGCTTCGAAAATGCAGATATGGTCACCAATATTGGCAGAAGGGGCAAAACCAAGTCCGCCAACAAGACCGGCACAAAGGTCGGAAACGATATCACCCTGGAGATTGGTGAGCACCACCACATCAAAAGTATCGGGGCGCGTAACAAGTTTCATGCAGAGGTCGTCTACAATCACGTCGTCGGCTTTGAGTTCCGGGTATTCTTTGGCTACTTCGTAGAAACATTCCAGGAAGAGGCCGTCGGTGATCTTCATGATATTGGCTTTATGTCCGCAGGTGATGCGGCGCGCGCCTTTCTTTTTCGCCATTTCGAAAGCGTATCGGATCACCTGTAAGCTGCCCGGGCGCGTGATGAAACGACGGCTCAGGGCCACGTCGCGGGTAAGCATGTGCTCTACGCCGCCATAGGTGTCCTCAATATTTTCGCGCACAATGGTGATATCGATGGGAATGCCTGCCTTGCTGAAAACGGTGTCAACACCGGACAATGTCTGGAAAACACGCTTGTTTGCGTAAGTGTTCCAGGTTTTACGGGCGGTCACGTTCACGCTTTTCACGCCTTTCCCCTTGGGGGTTTCCATCGGGCCTTTGAAAAGGATGCCCAGGGTTTCAATGGATTGCTGGGCCTCGGGGGTCATTCCATTGGAAAAACCTTTGTCGAATACCCATTTACCCATATCAACGAATTCGTATTCAAGCGAAACTTTTGCGGCGTTGAAAACAGAAAGAACAGCATCCATTATCTCCGGTCCTATTCCATCTCCTTTGGCTACGGCAATTTTCATATCATGGTGTTTTTGATGTCGTAAAAGTGAAAGTGGTGCAAAGGTAGCATTGAAAATTATTTCAGGATGCGTTATTTATCGGCCTTAAATTTTAAATTTGGTTAATTTTAGAAAAAACGTTGAAGATGGTATCTAAAATCTCCGAAGGCGTTGAAGTTAGTGTGGAAACGTTTTATCAACCCGACTATTCCAATCCCATGTCGGGTGAATTCATGTTCGCCTACCGGATCACCATCGAAAACCACAATACTTATCCCGTAAAATTGCAGCGCCGGCACTGGTTCATCGCCGATAGTAACGGTACCCACCGTGAAGTGGAAGGTGAAGGCGTGGTGGGCGTGCAGCCAACCCTGCAACCGGGAGAAAAGTACCAATATGTAAGCGGATGCAACCTGCGCACGGAAATGGGGAAAATGTACGGTACCTACCAGATGGAGAACATGCTGTCCAAATCCTCTTTTGATGTAAATATCCCGGTGTTTGAAATGATCGTTCCTTTTAAACTGAACTGAGTTACGGTGCAGTATAGTTGCGTAAGTGTTTGTTTTTACGCTGCTGCTTTGCAACGTAGCCGCTGCTGAACTGGTCAGTAGCCACGTAATCCTTCTAAAATTCCCTGAATGCAAATACCTTCTGAACAAGCAAGTGGCATTGAGCTTTCCGAAACATTTTACCATGGCACGAAAGCGGCTTTTCATCCCGGAGATCTGATTGCGCCTGGCTTTTCTTCCAACTACGGACAAAGAAAAATAGCAAAATACGTGTACTTCACGGCAACGCTGGATGCCGCAGTATGGGGCGCTGAACTGGCACAGGGTGAAGGTGCAGGACATATTTATATTATTGAACCTACAGGACCGGCGGAAGATGATCCCAATCTTACAGACAAAAAATTCCCCGGAAATCCTACAAAATCTTACAGGTCCCTGCACCCGCTTCGTGTTGTGGGGGAAATTACAACCTGGACCGGACATGCTCCTGAACAATTGAAAGCCATGAAGGACCATCTTGAGCAACTAAAAGCTCAAGGTATCGAAGCCATCGAGGATTAGTGGGAAGGCTATTGATAACCACCCTATGCTTCAAAAGAACATATTATTTTTTATAACATACATAATCGCTATTGCAGAACCTTATTTTTCATCCCCACTTCTATGTGTTTCCCCTTATCAATTCACTGTTTCAGCCTTGATCCTGCTCAAAAAAAACGCTGAAACGCACAACGGTAGATAAGTCCATTTCACCAAAATATTCCCTTCTAAAACTTACGCACAGGATGTGTGCATTTCTTTTTTTTCCGGGGTGAAAACTTTTTTAAATTGGGGATAAGTGCACGATTCTTGTTTGAAAGCCGGTTATCGAATGTGGATTACCTGTGAAATAGCTGTGAAATACTTTTCAAACAAGAATTATTTTTTGGTGATTACTATCGCCATTATATTCGCCGTCCTGCTAAAATGCAGGTAACCTTCCGGTAACAAAACCGTAACGATTTGATAAATTAACTTTCACACAGATTCAGTTTAACTCATGGACCTTACAAATCTCAATAAAGACCGTAAAACACGCCGCAAACCTTCCGTTGACGTTTCCACCATGGTATATGGCAAGGTGCCACCACAGGCCAAAGACCTGGAAGAAGCCGTTCTGGGTGCGGTGATGTTGGAGAAATCCGCTTTCGATACGGTAATCGAGATATTGAAATCAGAATGTTTTTACGTGGAGGCGCACCAGCGCATTTTCAAAGCCATGCAATCCCTGGCTGCGAAGAGTATGCCCATCGATATTCTTACGGTGGTGGAAGAATTGAGAAAGAAGGAAGAACTGGAGATGGTAGGCGGCCCTTATTTTGTTACCCGATTGACCAATGCCGTGGTGAGTGCCGCGAACATTGAAACACACGCCAGGATTATTCTGCAGAAATTCATTCAGCGGGAACTGATCCGCGTTAGCGGGGAGATCATTGCAGATGCGTACGAAGATTCCACCGATGTGTTCGACCTTTTAGACGATGCCGAAGGAAAACTGTTTCACATTACCAACAACCACCTCCGGAAGGAGTTCAACAAAATAGACTCAGTACTCGTAAAAGCGGTGCAAAGGATCGAGGACCTGCGCAGCAGGCAGGAAGAGATTACCGGCGTACCGTCCGGGTTCCCAAGCCTGGATAAACTGACTTATGGCTGGCAGAAATCGGACCTGATCATCCTCGCTGCCCGTCCCGCCGTGGGTAAAACGGCTTTCGCCCTTAACCTGGCGCGTAACGCGGCATTGCACCCCACCCGGCCAACCGCAGTGGCGTTGTTCAGTCTGGAGATGAGCGCCGCTCAGCTTGTTTCCCGTATTCTTTCTGCGGAAAGTGAAATTCTGCTTGAAAAAATCTCCCGCGGTAAAATGGAAGACCATGAGATGAAGCAGTTGTATGCGAAAGGTATTCAACGGCTCGCACAGGCACCGATTTTCATCGACGATACCGCATCGCTCAATATCTTTGAACTCCGCGCAAAATGCCGCCGTTTGAAGAACAAAGAGAACCTCGGCATGATCATCATCGACTACCTGCAGTTGATGAGTAGTAGTGGCGAAGGCAAAAACACCAACCGCGAACAGGAAATCAGCCAGATATCGCGCTCGCTGAAGCAACTCGCCAAAGAACTTGATGTACCCGTGCTGGCGCTTTCCCAGTTGAGCCGGGCCGTTGAATCCAGAAAAGACGGACAGAAAATACCACAGTTGAGTGACCTCCGGGAATCCGGTGCCATCGAACAGGATGCCGATATGGTCATGTTCATCTACCGCCCCGAATACTATGATATTACCGCGAATGAAATGGGGGAGGACAACCGCGGAGAAACACACATCAAGATCGCAAAACACAGGAACGGTTCGCTCGATACAGTGAAATTACGCGCCCACCTCAATATCCAGAAGTTCGTTGAAATGGAACAGGACAGTTTTAATGATTTCACCAGCAGCGGCTCCTGGAAACCTGTTCAGGACGGAGACGGCGCCGATGCGAAACTTTTCATCCAGAAAGGAAGTAAGATGAACGACCTCGACCTTGATGAGGAAACGCCGTTCTGATCGCCGAAGTAAATTATAAAATAACGGTAAACGTAGTACCAGCGCCTTCTTTACTGGTGCAGGTGATGGACCCGTTGAGTTCTTCCACCAATCTTTTTACAATGGAAAGTCCTAGGCCGGTTGAGTTTTCACCACCTGTAGGTGTAGATGAAATACGGCTGTACTTCGTGAAAAGGTGAGGCAGTTCTTCTGCAGGAATACCAACGCCCTCATCTTCCACGGCAATGCGTACACGATTATTTGATGTTTTTTCAAGGTGTACCTTCACTGAGGTATCAGGATTGCTGAATTTGAGCGCGTTCGACAGCAGGTTTTCCATGATCCTGGTGACAAGATGCGCGTCTGTAAGTAAATAGAAATCGTTCTCCGACCTGTTGAATAGTAACGAAATGTTTTTCTTTTCCGCCCTGGCTCTGTATTCTTCCAACACCTTCAGCAGCAGTTTTTCCACATCATTCTTCTCAAGTTGAAGGAGATGGCCATTGGTTTCTGCTTTTTCCACGTCAAGGATATTCCGGATCAGTTGTTCGCCTTTTGCGGCGGAACTGAGGATGCGTTTTACCGCAGTTTGCTGCTCTTCCGTCAGATTCTCCGCGTTGATTTGTAAGAGTTGCCCCCACATCATTACGTTCACGAACGGGCTGCTGAGGTCGTGTGAAACGATGCTGATGAGCGCGTTCTTTTCCTGGTTCAGGATGGCGAGCTTTTCATTTTTTTCCAGGATGAGCGCGTTGTTGCGGGCGAGGCGTTTGTTGGCTCTTCTTTTGGTGATGAAGGCGAATCCGGCCACCACGGCGATGAGCAGGAAAGCGAAGGCGAGCAGCCAGATGTACCGTTGCCGCTGTTTGTTGACGAAGAGGTCGGCGGTCAGTTTGCGGTTGTCGTTTTCTCTTTTCTGCGCGTTGTATTTTTCCTGCAGATCGGCTATCCTTCGGTTGGTTTCGCTGTTCACGAGCGCCGTATCAAGGCTGTACCATTTCTGGAGGTAGGTAAAAGCTTCGGGGTAACTGTGTTTCCTTTCGTAATATTTGGCCAGGATGGCGTAGCTGTCGGCTTCTTTTGTCCTGGAATGAAGCGTGATCGCCATTTTCAGGGAATTGTTCGCATAATGAAGCGCGGAATCGAATCTTTCCTTTTCGATGAATACATCCGCGATATTCAGGTAATCGATCCAGAGGCCGCTCTCATCGTTTTCGAGTATATGCTGGGAAAGGTTTCTCCTGAAATAGTACAGGGCTGAATCGAGGTTGCCTGATTTGAAATGAACATTGCCAAGGTTATTGTAAAGGGTTGAGAGTTCGATATAGCCATTCACCTGCCGCGAAAGTTCCTGTGCGTATGTAAGGTAATGCAACGCGCTATCGTACCTGTTCACCTGGTTGTGCAGTGCACCAATATTGCTGTAAGCTGTGATGAGACCACCGAGTTCTCCCCTTGCCCTTGAGATTTCCAGGCTTTTGCGATACATCTCCATCGCTTTTACTGGTTGCTTCAGTCTGGAGTAGAGGATGGCCAGATCGCTGAGGGCCGCACTTTCGTAGTCGGTGTTTTGCAGTTTTCGGGATTCTTCGAGTGTGCGGAGGTAGCTGTTGGCGGCTTCATCGTATTCTTCGGAATATTCCTGGTAGATGCCTTTGAGTCGCCAGGCAAGTACTTTCGCGGAAGGAAAGTTTATTTCGGCCCCGGTTTTTTCAATGAAATCCGCATAGTGTAAAAGGGAATCCAGTTTACTTTCATCAAAATCGAGGGCGCGGTCGTACAATGCTTTGAGGTACCCGGTGTCTTTCTGCGCCACAGTTTCCAGTTGTGCGGCGATCAGTAAGAGCACGGCGATGAACCACCTGGGTGTAAGCATAGGCTGCAATCAATCTATAAGCTTGTTTCGGAGTGCGTATTTCACCAGTCCGACGGTGTTGTTTACCCCTAGTTTGGCGATGATGTTTTTCCGGTGTGTTTCAACGGTGCCTACACTCAGGAAGAGTTTGTCGGCAATTTCGGAATTGCTGTATTCTTTGCAAACGAGCTTGAGTACCTCTATTTCCCTTTTGGTGAGGATATCATCGATCTTCACATCGTTTACCGTGATGGTCTGGCGAAAGTCGTCGTTCCCGTCGGAAACGTCAATTTCCTTGCTGAAATAGCTGCCGCCATTGGCAACGGTTGCGATGGCCTCGCACAATTCAGCGATAGGGGCATTTTTTAAAATATAGCCTCCTATTCCATGCCTGATGAGTTTGTGAACGTTACGGGTACCCCGCATCATGGTGAGGTAGAGAATGCGTATGTCGGGCTGCTTAACACGTATCTGCTTTAATAAAGTTTCGGCTTCAATATCCGGAAGGTGTACATCCAGTAGTAGTAGGTGCGCATTTTCATCCGGCAGGTGCTCCAGCAATTCAGTTCCATTGTGGAAAGTGCCGGAAACGGAGAAGTGCTCCTGTTTGTTCAGCAACAGGGCCAGCCCTTCCAGGTACATTTCGTGGTCTTCGGTAATCAGAATATTGATCTTCATTCTTTTATACAGATCCGGCTAAA
>CAMLRX010000161.1 GCA_946482545.1 uncultured Flavihumibacter sp.
AAATCCATCGATGCCACTGGCCACAACGCCCATTTCCGGCACCGCTTCCGGAGAGAATATTGTAAGCGTCGACTTCAGACCGGCTACTGGTCAGCTTTACGGGATAAGCAATATGAGCAAGCTCTTCGTGATTAATCCTGATAACGGGGTGGCAAAGCAAATAGGGGCTGAACCGTTTACGCCTGCTTTAAACAGTACAAAAGTTTCCATTGATTTTAACCCCACAGTTGATCGCCTGCGGGTGATTACAGATAAAGGCCAGAACCTCAGGATGAACCCTGAAACAGGAGCCGTGGTAGCTACCGATGGTAATATCAATGGTGTCATGAATGCGGCCATTACAGGTGCAGCCTACACGAACAGTAAGGCTGGCGCTACTTCCACGGTATTGTTTGATATTGATGCAACGACACAAAAATTATACAAGCAGAATCCGCCCAACGATGGTAAACTTGAAGAAGTGGGCGCCTTAAAAGTAAATTTTTCCGGGGTGGCGGCATTCGATATCAGCCCGGATAATAAAGTAAGTATCGCGGCACTCACTACCAACAGTGGTACCGGCCTATATTTCATTGATGTGAATACAGGAAAGGCCACCATGGTTTCAAAAATCGCACAGGCTGTAATAGGACTGGCCATACAGAGCGCACCTGTGGCTTATGCTACTGATGCATCAAACGGGCTGATCATCTTCAACCCAACAATGCCTTCGGATATGGTATCCAAACCCGCGACCGGCATTGCAACGGGAGACAAAATTGTTGGACTTGATTTTCGTCCTGCTAACAGTCAACTGTATGCGCTTGGTTCCACTGGCAGGATATATACCGTAAATACTTCTAACGCTGCTTTCACGCAGGTAGGCAACGTGTTTTCGACTGCTTTAATGGGAACGGAATTTGGCTTCGACTTCAACCCAACGGTTGACCGCATCAGGTTAGTCAGCAATATGGGACAGAACCTACGCCTGAACCCCAATGATGGCGCCGTGGCAATGGTGGATGGCATGCTCAATCCCGGAACGCCAGCCGTTACAGCAGCAGCTTATACGAATAATTTTGCTGGTGCAACTACCACAACACTTTTCGTAATAGATGGGGTGGTTGGCAAGTTATATAAACAAGATCCTCCCAATAATGGCACTTTGGTTGAAATCGGTGCGCTGGGCGGCATGTTCAGTGGGAGTAACGGTTTTGATATCGGGGGAAGAACCGGGATGGCTTATGCAGTATTGACCAGTGGCGCTGCTACAGGCATCTATTCCATAAACCTCACCACAGGTAAAGCGACTATGATGAGCAGTTTCGGAACTGCGGTGTCGGCAATGGCTGTTGCCCCGGGACTTTAAGCATATTGGACAGTAAGCTGAACATATTTTACATGTGTCAGAAAAAAGAGCGGCCGTATCAGATGGATACGGCCGCTTGCTTATTTATTTCTTCTGTATTAATCTTAAAACCTACAGGTGGATCGCTTCACCGTAAGCCACTTCAATCGCGTCTTTCACGCTTTCAGAGATAGTGGGGTGGGGGTGAATGCTGTTCAGCACTTCCTGGTAAGTAGTTTCCAGTTTACGTGCGGTCACTGTTTGGGCGATGATCTCTGTTACGTTGTAACCGATCATGTGTGTACCGAGCCATTCGCCATATTTCGCGTCGAAGATCACTTTTACGAAGCCTTCAGTATGTCCGGCTGCGGAAGCTTTTCCGGAAGCGCTCAGCGGGAACTTGCCCACTTTGATTTCGTAACCGGCCTCTTTCGCTGCTTTTTCAGTGAAGCCAACGGAAGCGATTTCAGGTGTGCAATAGGTACAACCGGGTACATTACCGTAATCGAGGGCTTCTGGTTTGTGGTGGTATTTTTTCTCGTTGTAACCGAGTGCTTCCACGCAAATGATAGCTTCTTTGGAAGCAACGTGCGCAAGCGCCTGACCGGGAACACAATCACCGATGGCGTAAATGCCAGGTACATTGGTTTGGTAGAATTTATCCACCACAATCTTCCCTTTGTCGGTTTTCACACCAACAGTTTCCAGACCGATGTTCTCGATATTGGCCACCACACCCGCTGCGCTCAGCAGGATATCGGCTTCCAGCGTCACTTCTCCGGATGGCGTTTTTACTTTGGCTTTCACACCTGCACCTGAAGTATCTACGCTCAGTACTTCGCTGCTGGTCATGATGTCGATACCAATTTTCTTATAGCTCTTTTCGAGTTCTTTTGAAATATCATCGTCTTCAACCGGCACAACTTTCGGCATAAATTCCACGATGGTCACTTTGGTGCCCATGCTGTTGTAGAAATAAGCGAATTCCACGCCAATCGCACCACTGCCCACCACGATCATGGATTTGGGCATTTCAGGCAACACCATGGCTTCACGGTAACCAATCACTTTTTTGCCATCCTGTTTCATGGAAGGGAGTTCACGGCTTCTTCCGCCAGTGGCCACAATAATGTGCTTCGCTTCCAGCACCTGTACTTTACCATCGGTTCCGGTAACTTCGAGCTGGCCTTTGGCCTTGATTTTACCGTAGCCCATGTGTACATCAATCTTATTCTTACGCATCAGGAACTGAACGCCCTTGCTCATTTTATCGGCCACACCGCGGCTTCTTTTCACCACGGCACCAAAATCTGCGCTACCGTTCGCTTCCAGACCAAAATCTTTCGCATGCTTAATGTATTCAAATACCTGCGCGCTTTTTAACAAAGCTTTGGTAGGAATACAGCCCCAGTTCAAACAAACCCCACCCAGACTTTCTTTTTCCACGATGGCGGTTTTAAAACCAAGCTGAGATGCCCTGATAGCCGCTACATAGCCGCCGGGGCCACTCCCAAGAACAATTACGTCGTATGCCATAGTTATTGATTTCGTTTAAAATGACAGGCGAAAGTAAGCCAATTGGGGCAAAAAGCAAAAAGAGGAAATGCCTACCTTTGTGCCGCAAAAAAGCATAAACCGTTCATAATGAAACTTGATATACTGGCTATAGCTGTGCACCCCGATGATGTGGAATTGTGTTGCGCGGGTACGTTGATGATGGAAAAGCTGAAAGGAAAAAAAACAGGTATCGTAGACCTGACACGCGGAGAACTGGGCACCCGGGGAACGCCCGAACTGCGCCTGGAAGAGGCACAAAAAGCAGCGGCTATCATGGAGGTGGATGTACGCGAGAACCTGGGCATGGCCGATGGTTTTTTCCGGGACGATGAAGCGCACCAGCGGAAGATCATCGAGGTGATCCGTAAATACAGGCCCGAAATTGTACTCACCAACCCGCTTTCCGACCGGCATCCCGATCATGGCCGGGCAGGAAAACTTATTGCTACCGCGGCTTTCCTGAGTGGATTGCGGAAAATTGAAACAACGGGCGCAGACGGAAAGCCACAGGAACACTGGCGGCCGAAGTATGTTTTTCATACAATCCAGGATAGTTACCACGAACCGGATTTCGTGTACGATATCACCCCGGTGGCGGCGAGGAAATTGGAGGCGATAAAAGCATATTCATCCCAATTCTTCTCCGAAACCTACAAAGCGGATGAACCACAAACCTATATCTCCAACCCCGGCTTCCTGGAATTTGTGGCGGGAAGAGATAAAATGCTCGGCAAAATGGTGGGAGTGGCCCATGCGGAGGGATTCACGACAGAGAAAATGATTGGTGTTCAATCATTTGAGGCATTCGTTCAACAAACAACCTGATGATTTCCTTTTTAATTTAACTTTCACCTGTATCATTATTTCAGCAGCCTGCATTATATTTGCTGGTTTATTAGTAATTATCTCATGGCAACACCCAAATTCGCGTCAGTTCCAATGTCCTTCCATTCCGAACTTAAAAAAAGGGTTCAGGAATATTTCGACCAGAAAAAAATCTCTCCCACGGGTGATTTCAGACTTTTTTCCAAAGCGATCATTCTGCTGCTTTCATTAGTGGCAGTGTATGTTCACCTCGTATTCTTTGAATCCCCCGTTTGGGTGGCCCTGCTCGAATGTGTTGTATTGGGTGGCGTGGTATCCGCGATCGGCTTCAATGTAATGCACGACGGCGCGCATGGCAGTTTCAGCCAACACAAATGGATGAACAATATCGCTGCTTTTTCCCTGAATGTACTGGGCGGAAGCAGCTTCATGTGGAACGTAAAACACAATATCATTCACCATGCTTATACCAACATTGATGGTATGGACGATGATATCGACATCAAGCCGTTCATGCGTATGAGCGTTTCGCAGAAGAAGTACAAACTGCATAAGTTCCAGCACATCTATTTCTGGTTCTTGTATTGCCTGCTTTACATTTTCTGGATTTTCGTTTCCGATTATAAAAAGTATTTCACCAAAAAAATCGGCGATATGCCCCTTAAAAAGATGGCGTTGAAAGATCATCTTTTCTTCTGGGGATTCAAAGCGCTGAACCTCTTCCTGTTCATTGGTTTACCTATATATGTCGTAGGTTTTCAACACTGGCTCATCGGCTTCCTCGTGTTTACAGTAGTGGCTGGTCTGGTACTGAGCGTAGTGTTCCAGCTGGCGCATACCGTTGAACACACCGCGTTCCCCATGCCCGACGAAGTAACCGGTAAACTGGAAGATGAGTGGGCGGTTCACCAATTGCGCACCACCGCAAATTTCGCTACCCAGAACAAGGTTGTTTGCTGGCTGGTAGGCGGCTTGAATTTCCAGGTAGAGCACCATCTTTTCCCAAAGATTTCCCATGTACATTATCCCGCTATCAATAAAATCATCAAGCAGGCCTGTGCCGAATATGGCGTAGTATATATTGAGTATGCCAGGGTAAGGCAGGCGCTGGCTTCGCATATTTCCTACCTGAAGATGGTGGGACAGGCAGCATAATTATTGGAGTTTAAAAATTTTATTAAAGCTGCTTCTGAATTTAGGAGCGGCTTTTGTTTTTATCCTTAGTTAACTTGGTCAATTGTTATTCATTCTTGATAACAAATGTGGTGTTTGGTGCCTGAAGTTTAAAAGAGTAAATTTGAAACAAATAGTTTGAAAATGGGACTTGCAAATCCAGTTCAGCAACAGATAACGCAATATTTACCCCGGTTGAGTGTGGAACAGCAGAAAGCGGTATTAACCGTAGTAAAAACTTTTGTGAAACAACTGGAAACGCATTATTCGAGCCCTTTAGAGGATTCAGCGTTTGTTGCTGAAATGGATCGGCGCATGGCTGAATTGGAAAACAATGAGGTTAAAGGTGTTAGCTGGGAAGAGGTGAAACGCAAAGCCCGTAAGTCGGTAAAATCATCAAAATAATGAAGTATGCACTTGTATTTCATCCTGCTTCACAGATGGAATATACAGAAGCATTCGTATGGTATGAAAGAAAGCAAGCAGGACTTGGACTTGAATTTGAAGAAGCATTGGAAGAGAGATTACTTCAAATTGCACAACACCCGGAACACTACAGTGCTGTAAAAAAGCCTTACAGGGAAGCGAGCGTTAATAAATTTCCTTTCGTAATCGTATATAAGATCAGTAAACAGACACGAAGTGTGTTCATCTCCTCCATTTTCCATACAAGTAGAAATCCGCGCCTGAAATACAGAAAGAAAGACTGATCTATCCCTGATCAAATTAGATGCTATTCCCTTTACACTTTTATTTTATATTAACGACCGTTAGTTTTTTCTCCTATATTTGTTGCATAAACAACTATGTATGCAATTTCATTTGTCTGAAGAACACTTGATGATACGCCAGGCAGCCAGGGATTTTGCACAGAACGATTGCCTGCCAGGAGTTATTGAAAGGGACGAAAAGCAACAATTTCCCCAAGAACAGATCAAAAAACTGGGTGAACTCGGTTTTATGGGTATGATGGTGGATCCGAAATACGGCGGGGCCGGAATGGATACCATCAGCTATGTACTCGCCATGGAGGAAATCAGTAAAGTGGACGCGAGTGTGAGCGTATGTATGAGCGTAAACAACAGCCTGGTGTGCTGGGGACTCGAAAAGTTTGGCAGTGAGGAACAGAAGCAGCAATACCTTGTGCCGTTGGCGAAAGGTGAGCAGATAGGCGCTTTCCTGTTGAGCGAACCGGAGGCCGGCAGCGATGCCACCTCGCAGCGTACCATCGCAGAAGACAAGGGCGATTATTATCTGTTGAACGGTACGAAGAACTGGATCACCAACGGATCTTCCGCGGAAATATATCTTGTGATGGCGCAAACCGATGTCGCGAAGGGTTCAAAGGGCATCAACGCGTTCATCGTGGAAAAATCATGGCCCGGGGTTACCGTGGGACCTAAAGAAAACAAAATGGGCATCCGTGGAAGTGATACGCATAGCATTATGTTCCAGGATGTGCGTGTTCCTAAAGAGAACAGGATCGGTGAAGATGGTTTCGGGTTCAAATTCGCCATGAAGACTTTGGCGGGGGGAAGAATCGGGATCGCGTCACAAGCGCTCGGCATCGCAAGCGGTTCCTATGAACTGGCCCTTAAATATTCAAAAGAAAGAAAAGCCTTCGGAAAAGAGATCATGCACCACCAGGCCATCCAGTTCAAGCTGGCGGATATGGCCACCAGGGTGGAAGCTGCCCGGTTGCTGTGCCTGAAGGCCGCCTGGGAAAAAGATAACGGTCTGGACTACACGCTCAGTAGTTCCATGGCCAAGGTTTACGCATCTGAAACCGCCATGTGGGCAAGCACGGAAGCCGTTCAGGTACACGGCGGTTATGGTTATGTGAAAGAATACCATGTAGAGCGCCTGATGCGCGACGCCAAGATCACACAGATTTATGAAGGTACTTCTGAAGTGCAACGCATCGTGATCTCCAGGGGAATCCTCCAGTAATGTTGAATAAGGTTTTGAGTGGTACGGTAAATGTTGGGATGAACGGATAGGGTTGAAAACCGGGATGATTTATCTTTACAATGTTGTTGTGTAAGATTAAATTGCAACGCCAACCTGTACTGCACCACTTAAAACCTAAAATCAACATTGTTAATGGGCATCAATCTCGTTCAATACAGGCATCTTCTTCAAACGCTTCCTCAGGATGTTACGCTGGTGGCGGTTTCCAAGCTGAAACCCGCTTCCGATATTCTTGCCCTTTACAATGAAGGCCACCGCGATTTTGGGGAAAATTATGTACAGGAACTGACGGATAAACAGGGTCAGTTACCTAAAGATATCAACTGGCATTTTATAGGACATCTGCAATCCAATAAAGCAAAATATATAGCGCCATTTGTAAGCCTGATCCACGGTGTGGACAGTTTGAAATTGCTGGCGGAAGTAAATAAGCAGGCCATCAAAGTTAAAAGAATCATTCCCGTATTATTGCAGGTGCATATTGCGAAGGAAGAAACCAAATTCGGACTGGATGCGGCGGAACTGGAGCAATTGATGCACGAAGTGCAGCGGCAGCCGGAAACATGGACGGGCATCCGGCTTTCCGGTTTAATGGGCATGGCTTCTTTTACGGAAGATACCGGCCAGGTGAAAACGGAGTTCGATACACTGGCTGCGCTCTTCGAAAAATACAGGTCCATTCAAACTGATAGCATCTCATTCCGTCACCTTTCTATGGGGATGAGCTATGATTATGAACTGGCCATTTCCTGCGGCAGCAATATGATACGAATAGGTAGTATGTTATTCGGCGTCAGGAGTTGATGCCATCAGCGGTATTCCCCGAAAACTTCCCGCAGCACACCGGCG
Source organism: uncultured Flavihumibacter sp. (assembly GCA_946482545.1). The sequence goes on from CAMLRX010000161.1 coordinate 7,703, forward strand.
ATCTCACCCAGGGTGCAATGTGCTTCAACCGCAGCAATAACCAGTGGCATCAGGTTGCTGCCGTTGGTGGCCGCTGAGCGTATAGCTTCCAGGCAATCCGTGGCAGTTTGCTTATTTCTTTTTTCTTTTAGCGTTGCTATTCTTTCTGATTGAACGGTTCGGATCGTTTCATCAATTTTCATGACCGGGATAGCGGCTTCATCTTCCAACCGGAACTTGTTCATGCCCACAATCACCTGTTCCCCGCTTTCAATTCTTTTCTGGTATTCGTAAGCACTGGCGGCGATTTCCTGTTGCATGAACCCGTCTTCAATACCTTTCACACTTCCGCCCATTTTATCTATGATAGCCATCAGTTCAAGCGCCTTTTGTTCAATGGCATCGGTCATGGCTTCCACATAATAACTGCCTGCCAGCGGATCGGCGGTATCGGCAGCACCACTTTCGTAGGCCACGATCTGCTGGCTGCGGAGGGCGATGCGCGCAGCTTCTTCAGTGGGCAGACTCAACGCTTCATCGTAACCGTTCGTGTGTAAACTTTGGGTGCCGCCCAATACAGCCGCCAGGGTTTGAATAGTGACCCTGCTGATGTTGTTCAGCGGTTGCTGCGCCGTAAGGGTGCTGCCACCCGTTTGTGTGTGGAAACGCAGCATCATGGCTTTTTCGTCGGTAGCGCCCAACTGCTTCATCATATTGGCCCATATTCTCCTCGCGGCCCTGAACTTGGCCACTTCTTCCAGCATATTGTTGTGCGCGTTGAAAAAGAATGAAAGTCTTTTTCCGAAAACATTGATGTCAAGTCCTTTTTCCAGTGCGGATTGCACATAAGCCTTACCGTTACTCAGGGTGAAAGCGATCTCCTGTACCGCTGTACTGCCTGCTTCGCGGATATGGTACCCTGAAATGGAGATGGTGTTCCATTTCGGCAGTTCTTTACTGCACCACTCAAATATATCGGTGATGATGCGCATAGATGGCCGTGGTGGATAGATGTACGTTCCTCTTGCCACGTATTCTTTCAGAATATCGTTCTGGATCGTGCCGGTGAGTTTGGAAAGATCGGCGCCCTGTTGTTTGGCCAGCGCCACGTACATGGCCAGCAGGATGAAGCCCGTGGCGTTGATGGTCATGGAAGTGGAAACGTCTTCCAGTTTAATGTTGTGGAACAACCGCTCCATATCTTCCAGCGAATCGATGGCCACACCTACTTTCCCCACTTCTCCTTCCGAAAGCGGGTGATCGCTGTCGTAACCGATCTGGGTGGGGAGGTCGAACGCCACGCTCAGGCCCATTACACCTTGTGAAAGCAGGTAGTGGTACCGTTTGTTGCTTTCTTCCGCGGTTGAAAAGCCGGCATACTGGCGCATGGTCCAGAGGCGGCCACGGTACATATCGGGTTGGATACCCCTCGTATAGGGGAATTCACCCGGTGCGGGCGGAGGTATGGATGGAAGGTCGTTGGATGTATAAATGGTTCTTACCTCGATCCCTGAAGAGGTTTCAAGCGGTGTATTTTTCATTTGGCAGGCAGTTTAGGTAAAATAGATTACATCAGTTTCTTGGCTTCAAAACTGAGCGCTTCGGCAACAACATTGTGCAGGGACGCACCAGGCGTATTCGCCAGCAATTCCAGTAAATGGCGGTTGAGTTCCTGGGCGGAAGCCTCCGCTGACATAAAGCCCGCCACTTTGTTGATGATCATGATGTTCTGCTCTTTAAAGCTGGAGAGCGCATGCCATGCTTCAGGGCTCACATAAATCTGCTGGGTGATATTGTGGTCGTACTCCTGGCGGATGGTATGCACAAGTATCTGCTGCATTTCGGCCGCGGAAATATCGGCCCTGCCCACACGTTGTATCAGGTTGGGAAGCGCAATACGTTCGGCCAGTAAAATCAATCTTTCATAAGCCTGAAGGCGCAGCGGAAGTACCTGGTATGGTTCCTGTTGCGGAGCAGGTGGCTGTGCCGCTTTTCTGCGTTCTTTCCAGAAAAGATAAGCAAGTATTCCACTGAGGAGTGCGGCGACCGCAACCGCCCAAAGCATGGCCTGATCTGAGATATACAGCAATGTAACTGTCATGTTAATGTCCGTTCTTTTTTCAAAAATAAGGGAAAGTAAGCACGCTTTATTTTTGTTGTATATTTGTACAAACAAATATCAGAATGGAAGCAATGGTATCAATACCCGTAAGCCTTACGGCCAATGCGGTAGAAGAAATAAAAAGACTGATGAACGA
>CAMLRX010000162.1 GCA_946482545.1 uncultured Flavihumibacter sp.
ACCGCCCCTCGCGTCCCGCGAGGAACGAAGCGGTCCTCCCTTGCGTCTTCGCGTGAAAAAAAGTTGCATGAAAAACCAGCGTGCTGCAAAGCGCAAAGCACAAACAATCGCGTGCAATACCACAACAAAAAAGTCCCCCCATGGAGAGACTTGAATTTTATCTTTCTAACCTTTCCTAAGAAAGCTCCTTCACCTTCACCATCTCAATTCGTGTATCCGAAACATTCAAAATATCAAACTGCAACTTGTCGATGATGATCCGCTCCTTCAACTTAGGAATCGTTTCATGGTGATTGATGATAAACCCCGAAAGGGTTTCCGACTCATCCACTTCAAACTTGAAACCATATTTCTCGTTCAGGTAATCCAGTTCCAGCCTGCCGGAGAAAATGTATTCGTCGTCGGCGATCTGTTTTTCAACGAATTCTTCGGTATCGTGTTCATCTTTGATCTCACCGAAAATCTCTTCGAGCAAATCTTCCATGGTCACGATGCCGGAAGTTCCCCCGAATTCATCCACTACCCAGGCGATGCTTTTGCGCTCTTTGGTGAACTTGCTGATGAGATCCGTAACACTCATACTCTCGGGTACGGCAGGGATGGGCAACAGGATGGCGGGGATGTTTACAGGGTGTTTGAAAAGATCGAGTTGGTGGATATAACCAACAATCTGATCGATGTTGCCCTCGTACACCACCAGCTTACTGAGCTGTGTACTCATGAATTTCTGCCTTGCTTCTTCTATGGGCGCATTCAGATCAATCCCTTCAATTTCTTTACGGGGCACCAGGCACTGCCGCACTTTTACGCCGGGCAGGGACAACGCGTTTTCAAAAAGTTCCGTATCCAGGTCTTCACTGTGTTCCGACCGCATCTCTTTTGTTTGCTGGTAGAAATACTCCAGGTCAACCCGGGAAAGCGCTTCACGGTTTTCGTGGATGCGCACGTTGAAAAGATATTTCAGCACCCATTCGGCAATACTTACAAAGAAAGATGCGATAGGATAAAAAAGTGTGTGAAAGAATTGAACGATGGAGGCGGAATAGTAAAGCAACGTATCAGCTTTCGCGCGGAAGATGGCTTTAAAAAAGAATTCAACCACAAGGATGATAATTGTGGCCAGAAAAACATCCACGATCAGGCGGGGAATAGGAATTTCGATGTTCACCCTTTTCCAGAGTACATCGTACATAAAATCGCTCACCAGCAATCCGTAGATCACGAGCATGATGTTCATACCGATCAGGCATGTCCCGATAAAGCGGGAAGGCTCGTCCATGAACCTGGAAAGAATGATTCCCCTTCTTTTTCCCTGCTTTCTTTTGAGTTCGATGCTGAGTTTATTGGCGGAAACGAACGCCATTTCAAGCCCCGAAAAGAAAGCGAATACCAGCAGGACCAGTATGGTGATTCCCACCACACCCACATAGTGATACAAACTCATAGGCATATTAAAAAGATAAGTTACGGCTTTTCGGGTGAATTGCCAACAAAGGTGAGAATGGCCGCTTCGGTTTCACGACATGCTGTTTCCAGGCGGTCGTTCACGATGATGCGGTCGAAATGATTTTTAAATGAAATCTCGTAAGATGCTTTGTTTACACGGGCTTCAAGCGTATCTGCCGTTTCAGTTCCGCGCGATTCAAGTCTGCGGCGCAGTTCATCTACAGACGGCGGTTCTATAAAAAGAGAAAGGGATTGTTCGGGGAATTGTTGTTGTACGTGGATGGCGCCTTTCACATCAATGTCCAGCATAGGGATCTTTCCCATCTGCCAGATGCGTTCTATTTCGGCCCTCAAGGTGCCGTAGTATTTTCCTTCATACACCATTTCCCATTCAATAAAATCATTGTGCCGGATGTGTTCCTGGAACTGCTCCACACTCATGAAATGGTAATCTTTACCATCCACTTCTCCGGCCCTCGGCTGCCTGGTGGCCGCTGAAATGGAGAAGGAAAGCCACGGATATTTTGCCAGCAGGAACCGGGTGATCGTGCTTTTCCCCGCGCCTGATGGCGCGGTGATGATGATGATTTTATGGGTGGAATCGTTCATATCCTTTGAATATCGGCGCCCAGCGCTTTCAGGCGTTCATCAATGTATTGATAGCCGCGGTCGATCTGTTCAATGTTCTGGATGGTGCTTTTTCCTTCCGCACTCAATGCCGCGATCAGAAGGGAAACACCAGCACGGATATCAGGACTGCTCATGGTAATACCCCGTAAACGGTGTTGTTTACCCAAACCAATCACCGCTGCGCGGTGTGGATCGCACAAAATGATCTGCGCCCCCATATCAATCAGCTTATCTACGAAGAACAGGCGGCTCTCGAACATCTTCTGGTGAATCAGCACACTTCCTTTTGCCTGTGTGGCCACCACGAGTACGATGCTCAATAAATCGGGTGTAAAGCCCGGCCATGGGTTGTCGTAAATCGTAAGTACGGAGCCGTCGAGGAAGGTTTGTATTTCGTATGCATCCTGTTCGGGGATGAAGATATCGTCGCCACGAAACTCCATCTGGATGCCGAGTTGTTTGAATTTTTCGGGGATGATGCCCAGGTTTTCGAGACTTACGTTTTTGATCGTAATCTCGCTGCCCGTCATGGCGGCCATGCCGATGAACGAACCAATTTCGATCATATCTGGGAGCATCCTGTGTTCCGTTCCGCCGAGGTAGTTTACGCCTTCGATGGTGAGCAGGTTGCTGCCGATGCCCGATATTCTTGCGCCCATCCTGTTCAGCATCTTACAAAGCTGTTGCAGGTAAGGCTCACAGGCGGCGTTGTAAATAGTAGTGGTGCCGCTGGCCATGCTGGCGGCCATTACGATATTGGCAGTACCGGTAACGGAAGGCTCGTCCAGCAGCATGTACGCGCCTTTCAGTTCCGGCGCTTCTAGGCGGAAGAAACTTTCTCCCTGTTCGTAATGAAAGGTGGCACCGAGCTTTTCGAAACCGATGATATGCGTATCCAGCCTGCGGCGTCCGATCTTATCGCCGCCGGGTTTGGGTACATAAGCTTTTTTGAAACGTGCGAGCAATGGTCCGGCCAGCATAACGGAGCCGCGTAAGCGCCCGCTTTTCTGGCGGAACTCAGCGGTGCCGAGGTCGTCCACGTTTACATTATCGGCTTTAAAAATGCAGGTGTCGCGCGATACCCTGTTGATGGAAACTCCGAGTTCGCCCAGGAGCTCGATGAGTAAATTCACATCAAGAATATCGGGAATATTGGAGATGGTGATCTCTTCCGGCGTAAGCAAAACTGCGCTGATAATTTGCAGGGCCTCATTTTTAGCGCCCTGGGGGATGATTTCCCCTTTCAGCTTTTTGCCGCCGTTCACTACAAAAGCGTTCATGACCGGTTATTTGAATCTCTTCTTATTGAACTTGTTGTTGGGATTATTCTGGTTGTTCCGGTTGTTGTTACCGCCGCCCTGGTTGTTCCGGTCGCGGTTATTACCCTGACCGCTACCGTTACCCTGGTTGTTCCCGCCACGTGGCTGGAATTTCTGGTTGCGTTTATTGCGGAAGTCGTTGTAGTTCCTGTTGTCGTTCTGGCGGAAATGCTGTTGAGGTGCTTTAACGGCGGGTGCATTGGTGAACTCCAGTCCGCCACCGGTGATGGCGTCCAGTTCTCCGCGGATGGCATCATCATGAACGGCTTCTTTGTGCCAGTTCTGGTAAGCCAGTTTCATGTAGTAGGCTACTGCGTTGGCGAAACCTGCTTTCTTTTCCGGATTTTCTTCCTGCAGTCCTTTGTTGATTACCCTTTCCAGGTGTTTTCCCAGGTGGGAATACCGTGGTTTTCCTTTGGGATACGGAATAATTTCCGGCCTTGCTTTCAGTGTTTCACGCGTGGGAATGGGGTAAGGAGATTCCACATCCAGTTTAAAATCGGAGATGAGGAAAAGGTGATCCCAGAGTTTATGGCGGAAGTCTTCCACGTTTTTCAGGTGGGGGTTCAGAAAGCCCATCAGTTCTATCACTACGTAAGCGTTGCGCTGGCGGGTTTCTTTGTCTTCAATAGACATCAGGTATTCCACCATACGCTGGATATGACGGCCGTATTCCCTCATAATGAGGTGATTCCTGGTAGTATTGTACTGCATGCAGGTAAGTTGCTGAGAAATAAAAATGTATTTACTAGGTAAAAAACCGAACTGCGCATGGCGCCTGAGTACTGGCTAGCCTTAGTCGATTGCGGTTTATAAGTACCGTCAAAGGTACAGGAAACAATTTGAAAAAAGCAACTCCCTGGATTGTATTGATTTTGAATAAGTTAAGCGTTATTGTATCAGAAGCCTGGTGGTAAATTGCTGCCTGGTGGCCTTATCGGTGGCACGTACATAATACAAGCCCGATGGTGGTTTTACAGACCAGTCTACCTGGAGGGAAGGCTGGTTGCGGAGGGTGTATTGTTTAGTGAAAATACGCTGGCCGGTGGTATTGATCAGTTCTACTTCCATATCTCCTTTGATGGCGCGGTCGAAATCGAGGCGTACGCCGGAGATGGCTGGGTTGGGGTAAGTAGTGAGCGCAAGATTACCTTCGCTGAAATTAACCAGCTTAACCGGGGAATAGCTGTAATTTTTTGAGGGTTCTATTCTTTTCACACGGAAGAATAAGTTGGAGTTGATTCCTGTTTCTGGTGAATAGGCAATATTGTACAGAGAGGACAACGACCCTGCTCCCTGAAGCGTTCTTATAGACTGGAAGTTTTTTCCATCAGTGCTGATTTCCACATCATATTTTACATCAGCGTTTTCGTTCAATCCTAACCATTCAAGGTTGATTTTTCCATCTTTCTTAAAAGCATTAAAATATTTCATGCCGTCAGGCAGAACTTCCTGTGGGCACCAATAATAGGTAAGACGGAATGCGCCCCAGTATTTTGAGTTTATTTGTTGAAGAAAATTAATTCCACCCAATGTAGAAACCAGTCCACCGTTCACCGTATAAATAAAATCCACTGTGCCCGAGGTGCCAAGATAAGCTGCGTGGCTTGAAACGGATGCAGAAGTGATGTGAGAACTACTTTTAAATAAAGTATCAGGCCCATAGGCAATACTATCAGCCGGATGATTCCCTTTTGCTGCCAATAGACTTGGGCCATAATTTCTTGATGATGATTCGAAAACCGAAACTCCCGGGCCACTAAATTCATTCGAAAGGTTCAGAATAAACCGATAGGTAATATCAGAAGGCGCGTTGTTCTTCACCTCAGTTAAAGCAACCAAAGAAAGCGTGTCCTCAAAAACAACGCAGGTAAGCATCCCGGTGGATGGAAGAAACTTTGGAAAAGAAATGGTGGCAGTAGGTGCACTAGTTGTATCAAGAACATAATAATAAGTAATCGGCGTGGCGGGATCGCCATTGCTGCAATTACACTGTGCAGAAGCACTTCGGGTAGAAAAACTAAAACCAATCAGCCATAACGCACATACCAATGTGTAGAATTTTGGTTTCATAGGGAACAATTTGGATTTGGACTTTGGATTCGGATCAATTGCAAAATTAGAAAGATTACCACCCCGTTCCTAAGTGGAATCACTCCAATTTTAAGCACCGTAATTCCCGCAAAAATCAAGCCTGTTTTTGGCCGGACCTTTGCCGGAACACACCTTTAAAACGAAGCAAAGCCTTGTTTATTGCGCCTTTCAGGAATGTGTTACTTTTGCGGAAATGAACGGAAAAATTTTGCTGCATGTTCCCGGTAAGAACAAAAAGAACCTGCTTTTCTTTGATGAAAGCCGGTTCATTACCGCGGAACTTAAAGCCACCGGTAATGTCGCTGTGCATATTGGCTGGGCCAGAAGCAATGCGCCTGATGCTGAGAAGAAAGAGGCCTCGGTTATTGGAAAAGCCTGGTTTCGCAGGTTCACCCTACCCTCACTCCTGAAAAAATCCGGCGCGGAGGCTGTGGTTAGTCTGGATGAATACAGGCCACACACGGGAGAGAAACCCTGCATGAACCTGGTGTTATCGCCTGGGCAAAAAAACCGAACTGGTGTTTTTACGCCTGATGCTGCGCTGTCGGAAGCAACCAATGTACCCTGGTTACCTGCCTTCGCCGACCCTGCGGCCGCTGTTTTAAGCTGGGAAGAACGGGAGGCCATTAAAGAGCAATTGACGGATGGGAAAGAATTTTTCCTGACTTTGCTAGATGCCCACGACAAAGCCGCCCTCACGCAAATGCTGAAAGCCTATTCTTTGTTCAAGCAACGCCAGCGTACCGGATTGCGCTGGCTGTTCGCGGGCACCGAAGCGCAGGTGGAAGCTTTTAAAGTGTTGACGGCATCTTACAAACTCCGTGAGCACCTTACCATACTTTCCCTGCCCGCAGCCATCTTGCCCTGGCAATGGATGGCGGCTTCTTACGCGCTCATTTATTTTCCGGCACAAAGAAGCTGGCACCTGCCTCTTTACACTGCGCTGGCCGCCGGTGCTCCCGTAATTGCTTCACTCGGTTATGCCGCTATTCCCGCGGAAAGCGCCTTGTTCTCCACGACAGTACCGGGCGAACTTTCCGAAGCCATGAAACTGATCTTCAAAGATGAAGCCCACCGGAGCCGGTTGATCCACAATGGATTGGAGCGCGCTCGCTTTTTTACACCACGGGCCACACTGGAAAAGATCAGCCAATGGTTCTGAATCCGATTGCGGCCGCGATTCTGTACATTTGCAACTGATTCATCCTTGAAACCAGTAACAAACATCATAATACAAAGCACCAACAGCGCCTAAGCAATAAGCACTATGAAACAATCCACGATCACGATCAATGTTGCGTTGGACGAAGACAAAGTTCCGCAGGAAATCAACTGGCAGGCTACCGACAGTACCGCAGATACCGCCCAAAAAGCCAAAGCTATGATGCTCGCTTTCTGGGATGGCGCCGATAAATCCGCCATGCGCATTGACCTCTGGACCAAAGACATGATGGTGGACGAAATGGCCGACTTCTTCTACCAGACCATCACTACCATGGCCGACACGTACAACCGCGCCACCAGGCACACAGAACTGGTGGAGGATATGAAAAAATTTGCCCAGGATTTCTATAAGAAATTCCGCGACAGCCAGGAAAAAGCAGGATAAGCCGCTTCCCGCTGTTTACTCTCTTGCCCGATACATCACCTAAAACTTGAACACATGAGCCTTGAACAAAAGATTATGGGCGATATGAAAGCCGCCATGCTTGCCAAAGACGAAAAAGCCCTCCGCGCATTACGCGCCATTAAAGCGGGCATCATCAACGCAAAAACCGCAGAAGGTGCCGGAGGCGTGATCTCTGAAGAAGAGGAACAAAAACTTTTGCTGAAACTCGTAAAACAAAGAAGGGATTCCCTGGAAATATTCACCCAGCAGAACAGGCCCGACCTGGCGCAGAAAGAACAGGAAGAAATTGAAGTGATTGAAAAATTTCTGCCCAAACAACTCGATCCTACGGAACTTAAAGCCGCATTACTGGACATTATTGAACAGACCGGCGCCAAATCTCCCGCCGACATGGGAAAGGTAATGGGCGTGGCCACCAGACAACTGGCTGGAAAGGCCGATGGCAAAGCAATTTCAGCAACTGTAAAGGAACTGCTCGCCGGCTAAATCTTATCCATTGAATTTTATCATTATCCTGATATTGGGGTATGCCGCCTGGAAAGGGTGGAGCAGGGGCTTTATCATGGCCCTGTTTTCGCTTGCGGGCACTTTGCTGGGCGTATTGGCAGCCATCAAATTTTCAGCAGTAGTGGCCGTTTACTTCGCAGAACATACCAGTTGGGATGGGAAATGGCTGCCGTTCCTTTCCTTTCTCATCGTATTGTTGCTGGTAACGATGGTGGTGAACATGGCCGGTAAAATGGTGGAGGCCACTATGGATGCGGCCTTGCTGGGTGTGGCCAATAAACTGGCAGGCGTGGTGCTCTACGTTATTTTATATGCGTTCGTGGTGAGTATGGCGCTGTATTATGGCGGGAAAGCCGGACTGATAGAATCCCGAACCGATGGATTGGCAGGAATGCTTACCCCGCTCGCGCCAAAAGTGCTGGGCTTCCTGGCCCAATGGCTCCCGTTTTTGAGAGAAGCCCTGTTCGATCTGGAAGCATGGCTGGGGCGGCAGTAACGTTTTTTTTCTTACATTGAATACAAATAAAGCGTTAAAATCCTTTATTTTAGCGATTGATTGTGGCTTTGAATATCAACTAGCAAGATGCATTACGAGATCAAACAACAGGATAAGTTCAGGTTCGTTGAAGAAGGACAGGGTGAGCCATTGGTATTGTTACATGGCTTGTTCGGTGCACTGAGTAATTTCAGTGACCTCATCGAATATTTCAGGCAACATTATAAAGTGGTAGTACCCATGTTGCCTTTGTTCGACCTCGATATCCTGCACACCTCTGTGGGCGGGCTGCAAAAGTATGTCCATAAATTCATCGAAGCCAGGGATTACAACAACATTCACCTGCTGGGCAACTCACTGGGGGGCCATGTTGGACTCGTACACATCCTCAAACACCCTGAACGCATCAAGTCATTGATTCTCACCGGAAGCTCCGGGCTTTTTGAGAACGGTATGGGAGATACTTACCCCAAACGGGGCGATTACGAATACATCCGGAAAAAAACCGAACTCACCTTCTTCGACCCGGCCATGGCCACAAAAGAACTGGTAGACGAAGTATATGAAATCGTGAACTCCAGGCTGAAGGTCATCAAGATCATCGCGCTGGCCAAAAGCGCCATCCGCAACAACCTCGGTGAAGAACTCGCTCAGATCAAACAACCCACCTTACTGGTTTGGGGCAACAACGATACCATCACCCCGCCGTTCGTGGCCCGGGAATTCAATAAGCTCATTCCAAACAGTGAGTTGCATTTCATTGATAACTGCGGACATGCCCCCATGATGGAAGTGCCGGGGGAATTTAATGTGATCCTTCATAAATTTCTTACAAAACTGAATCAGCCGGCAGCGGTTCACCAGTAATTATCGTCTATAAGGGAACAGCGGTTGCCAAACGATGCGCCTGCAATATGAAAGCAAGGAACAGCGTTTGCTTGTGTGGAGAAGTTATATTGTTCGTCCTTAAAATCAGAACCGGTGATTAACAGAAACCTCATTTCGGCTGCGATCCCCCGCCTCCATTTGCACGATACCGTGTACCTGGCCCTGCAATACATGGCTGATTTCCACCTCACCCACCTCCCCGTGGTGCAGGATGAAAAATTTGTAGGTGTGGTGAATGAAGAAAGTCTGCTCGATGTAAGCGATGAAGCGTCCCCGTTATACAGGATCCAGGAGAGTTTCATCCCACATTTCACCGGCGCGGGCAACCACATTTTCGATACCCTGAGTAAGATAACAGAGTACCAGTTGAGTTCCATTGCCGTAGTGGAAGCGGACGGGAATTTCGTGGGTTCCATCACCCAGCAGGACCTACTGAAACAACTCGCCGTATTCACAGGCGCCAACGACAAAGGCGCGCTGATCGTGCTTTCGATGGAGAAGCAGGACTTCTCGTTCAGCGAAATCAGCCGGCTCATTGAAACGAATGATGCCTATGTTACCCAACTCAATACGGCACATATCCCGGGAACCGGAGAGTTTATTGTGATCCTGCGCATCAATAAGTTCGAAGTATCCGACATCATCGCCACCCTGCAACGCTTCGAATACAATGTGAAATACTATTTTGGGGAAGAAAGATATGAGAATGAGTTGAAAAGCAATTACGAACACCTGATGAACTACCTTAATATCTAAACTTGGCATAAATTTTTTAGTCCGGTATCGTTTAGCACCCTAAACGCTTATCTTTATCACATTTCACTTCATGAGGATACCGGATTCAAAATACGCATGGTCATTGTGTCTGCTGCTGTTGTGTGTAATGCGCGCTTCCTCACAGGCCAGGATTGAACCCCC
>CAMLRX010000163.1 GCA_946482545.1 uncultured Flavihumibacter sp.
GGTACGATTCACAACCGGAAGAAATCATCCTCCAGGAGAAAGACATCAATATCACAGGCACATCATCACAATTCTCTTTCGTACCCACCGATCCCGGGAGCTACGAAGTGCGGGTGTACATGCCCGGGGCCACCACTTATATCGCCCGCAGCTTCTACAGCTACGGATCATGGGGCATCGCCGGTGGAAGTTTTGATGTGAACACGGAAGGAAACGTGGACATTTCGCCAGATAAAAACGGCTATAAGCCAGGAGAAAAAGCCAGGATACTTTTTAAAGCACCCTTCGACGGAAGAATGCTCGTAACCGTGGAAAACAACGGTGTACTTGCACACCAGTACCTGGAAGTAAAGAAAAGAACCGCCACCTGGGAACTGAACATTGATCCTACCCATCTTCCAAACGTGTACATCACAGCCACCCTTATCAAGCCGCACCAGGTAGCCGATATTCCACTTACGGTGGCACACGGTTTCCAATCGCTCCGGGTGGAAGAACTGAACCGGAAGATTCCCCTTGAAGTGAATGCCGTGGCAGCGACCCGCTCCGGTAAAAAACAAACGATCCGCGTGAAAGCCGCGCCCGGCGCAATGGTAAGTATAGCTGCCGTAGATAATGGTATTCTCCAGGTATCTGATTTCAAAAGCCCCGATCCTTATGCTTATTTCTACCAGTCGAGGGCGCTGGGCGTAAACGCGTTCGACATCTATCCCTTATTACTGCCAGAACTGAAACAGCGTTTAAGCAGCACCGGTGGTGATGGTGGCCTTTCTATGGAAAAAAGAATCAACCCCATTACCAACAAGCGTTTCAAACTGGTATCATTCTGGAGCGGACTGAAGAAAGCCGACGGCAGTGGAAACGTTTCTTTTGACATAGATGTACCCACTTTTTCAGGAGAACTCCGCATCATGAGTGTCGCATTTAAAGACGATCGCTTCGGAGCGGCCACCAACCTCATGAAAGTGGCCGACCCGCTGGTGGTGAGCACGGCGCTTCCCCGGTTCCTGAGTCCCGGCGATACCCTTGAAGTGCCCGTATCCGTGATGAATACCACAAACAAAAGCACTTCCGTTACCGGAACCCTACAGGTTGGCGGCGCATTAAAAGTGGTGGGATCTGCCACTGCACAGGGGGAGGCGCAGGGCGGAAAAGAAGTAAGGCTGGTTTATAAACTGGTGGCCGGTTTGCAACCGGGAACCGCGGAAGTAAAAACAACCGTTAAAGGCCTTGGAGAAACTTTCACCGAACAACTCGACATCACCGTTAGACCGGCTTCCACACTCCAGACGCGGAGCGGCAGCGGCGTTGTGACCGCGGGCAAAAACCTGCCGCTGAACCTCCCTGTGAACGATTTTATGCCCGGCTCGGTGACCACTGAACTTGTTACCGGCGCTTCCCCCTTGCTGGAATGGGGCGTACAACTCTCTGATCTCGTGCAATACCCCTATGGCTGCACGGAGCAAACCATTTCTGCCGCGTTTCCCCAACTGTATTTCGGCGACCTGGCCAATGCCATCAAGGGAAAGAAAACCGGTACTATTACCGCCGCCGCGCATGTGCAGGAGGCCATCCGGAAAATAAAAGCAAGGCAACTCTACAATGGCGCGGTGATGATGTGGGACAATACCGGAGAAGAAAACTGGTGGGCCACCGTATTTGCCGCGCACTTCCTGCTGGAAGCCGAAAAAGCCGGATACAGTATTGATAAGAACCTGATCGAACCCATGCTTTCCTACCTGCAGTTCAGGCTAAGAAACAGGCAATTCATCACGTACACGTATAACCGCGATCAGCAGAAAAAGATAGCCCCCAAAGAAGTACCTTACTCACTTTATGTGCTTTCGCTGGCCGGAAAACCCCAGGCCGCCACACTGAACTATTATAAGGCGCACCCCGAATGGCTCAGTCTGGACGGGCGCTACATGCTCGCCGCAGCATTCTCAGCCGCAGGTGATAAAAAAAGAATCAACGAAATTCTCCCCGCCAGTTTCACCGGAGAAGTTTCCACCAAACAAACCGGCGGCAGTTTTTACTCTCCCCTTCGCGATGAAGCTATGGCATTGCTGATGTTGGTGGAAGCAGATCCCAAACATCCGCAAATCCCCATGCTGGCAAGAAAAGTGGCTGCTTCATTAAAACAGAACCGCTGGCTGAGTACGCAGGAAATGGTATTCAGTATGCTTGGACTCGGTAAACTCGCGGCCAATGCCGGCAAAGCCAACATCACAGGCAGCGTGCTGGTGAACGGTAAAAAAGTCGCCGCAATAAACAACGCCGCCAGCAAACTCACCGACAAAGAACTCAAAGGAACAGCTATTTCACTCCAAACAACCGGAACCGGCAACCTCTACTATTTCTGGAAAACTCAGGGCATCAGCGCTACCGGAGACTACGTACAGGCCGACAACGGCGTGAAAGTAAGAAGGCAATTCTACTCCCGCACCGGCGTACCGCTCTCCACTACCAGTTTCTCACAGAACGACCTCATCATTGTAGGGATATCCGTTCAAAACATGTACAAAGGAACTGTAGAGAACATGGTCATCACTGACCTGCTCCCGGCCTGCTTCGAAATTGAAAACCCACGCATCAGGGAACTCCCCGGCATGGACTGGATCAAGAACGCATCCACTCCAACGGCCATGGATATCCGTGATGATAGGATACATTTCTTTATGGATCTTTCACAGCCTAAACAAACTTACTATTATGCAGTAAGAGCTGTATCGCCGGGTGTGTTCAAAATGGGGCCAGCCAGTGCGGAGGCGATGTACGATGGCGCAATTCATTCTTATAATGGTGGCGGGGTGATTCGGGTGGGGAGGTAAGAAATGGGCTTAACGCAACTGCATTAGCTTAGTTTCACGCAAAGACGCAAGGAAGCAAAGACGCCAAGCATAGATTGGTTGGCGAAAGCCAGCAGTTAATCTATGCGTTGCGTCTTTGCTTCCTTGCGAGAAATAATAAAATACGCTACCCCTAAATTTCAGCAACCTACCTACAAAACAAGGCTTTGCGTCTCCGCTCCTTTGCGTCTTTGCGTGAAAACTTAGTGTAAAAATCTGCGTAAAACTACTTCTCAGAAATACTAAACCTGTACCGCAAATTCCTCCCCGCCGCAATACTATATTCCTCCAAAGGCCCCTGCCCGCAACTCGCGTTCCCCAACCCTGTTTGCGCGCAATCCAGCGAGAGATAAGCTTCGGGCCGCCTCAGACCAGGTAATTTGAAATCATGTCCGGCTTTCCAGAGCGTTTCGTCCGTATGGTGCAAAATCGAAAAACAGAGTGTATCCATTGCTGTTATACGGATGCCTTTACCTCCGCCATTGGTAACTTCCAGCCAGCGGACATCCTGCCGGGCACCCATACTCTGGGCGTGCACGTAATGCTCTTCTTCCATAGCTGTTACCGTTTTTGTATATGCACCGATGAAGGCTGATGATTTACGATCAGGATAGTTTTCAAACGGTCCGCGGCCGTACCAGTTTACCTGCTCCAATCCAGCGGGCAGGCTCATGCGCAATCCATAGCGGGGAAGCGTTCGTTGCTGTCCTGTTTCGAAAGCAGCATCTACCTGTATAACGCCATCACCGGAAATAAGATACGTAACTGAGTACGGATATACATCCTTTCCAATAGTGGCGGAAAGCAAAGTTGTAATAGTCGCTGTTTGTGCATCTTTGGAAAGACTGGCGCTGAAACTATCCAGACGCACCTGCGTTTGTTCGTATTCCACCTTCATATTATCGATGCTGCGGTACCAGTTGAAATTCAGTCCTTCTTTGTTGTGTACATACTCATTTGCGCCATACCGTATAGATTCCAGCATACCGCTATTCTTATTAAAACTGAAGTAGCCGTTTCCGGCCGTAATGTGCAGGTTTCTTTCAGCATCTTTTAAACTTACTTTTCCTGATTTTACGGTTGAAACCATAGTTGTTTTTGAGGAAACCGGTAGTTGTTCCTGCGCATATACTTGTCCGGCATTGCTCCACAAGGTAGCATCCTTGCGCAGGCACTGCACATTCAAAAAGTATTCGTGTTCAGGTGAAAAGGAAGCGGGGAGCGGAATACGGACAACACCTGATTCACCGGGAGCAACAGATGGCAATGACATATTACCCGAATCGGCCGCCACACCATCTTTCAGCAACTGCCATGTTAATGTAAACTGGTCCAGGTTCGTGAAATTGTATTTGTTGTGTACCCGCAATTCACCGGGTGATTTCCAGTTGAATGCGATGAACTGATACACTTTCTTCACATGGCGAAGTTTCGCGGTTACTTTTCTATCGGGCGTAACCACGCCGTTCAGGCTGAAGGTCCAATCTGTGGGACGCTCGCCAAAATCACCGCCGTAATAAAAATGTTCTTTCGGTTCACCTGGTTTGTTCAGTCCCTGATCCACCCAATCCCAGATGCAGCTGCCGATCATTCGTTCAGAATGGTTTTCGATATAATCCCAGTATTCTTCGAGGTTTCCGATCGCGTTTCCCATGGCATGCGTATTCTCACAAATAAAAAATGGCTTGTTGCTGGGGTATTTATCCAACTGCATAGAACCGGGAATACTCGGGTACATACGCGAATCCATATCCGCCGCGCTGCTCTTTCCTTCATAGTGTACTGGTCTGGAACTGTCCATGCGGTGAATATAAGTGTACACGGTATCAAAGTTGCCGCCGCCGCCGGCTTCGTTGCCCATCGACCAGAAGATCACGGATGGATGATTTTTGTGTTCTTCCACGTTGCGGATGTTTCTGTCGAGAAAGGCCGGGATCCAGTTCGGCATATTGCTGATGCCCTGGTTGCCGTGGCATTCCAGGTCAGCTTCCGCCATCACATACAGTCCGTAATGGTCGAACATCGCATACATACGGGGATCGTTGGGGTAATGACTGGTACGGATGGTGTTGATGTTGTTTTGTTTCATCAGTAAAATATCCTCCAGCATGGAAGCTACCGGCACTGCCTTTCCATATTGAGGATGCGTATCGTGCCTGTTCACACCTTTAAAGAATACCGGCGCGCCGTTTACATATACCCGTTTGTTTTTTATTTCAATGTGGCGGATACCGAATTTTGAAGCGAATATCTCTTTTGAAAATCCCGCTTTATCATGCAGGTGGAAGAAAGCGGTATACAACTTAGGGTTTTCCGCCGACCAAAGTTCTGGCTGAAGAATTTTCATTTTTACTTCCGACACCAGTTCTCCTTCTTTCTGAATTTTCCCTAATACTATATCTGCGGCGGCCACTACCCTGCCTTGTGGGTTTTCAATGAACACCTCCAGCTTAGCGCCGTTGGAAACGGTTTTACCTTTGTTCAGCAGAAACGCTTTGATATCCACTTCCACTTCAGCCAAAGATTCATTTTTAAAATTCGTCGCTATCGAAAAATCACGGATATGCACATCCGGAACGGCGTACAGGAACACATCGCGGTGGATACCACTCAGCCGGAACATATCCTGGTCCTCCAGGTAACTGCCATCGCACCAGCGGTACACTTCCACACTCAGGGTGTTTTTCCCAGGTTTCACGTACTTGGTTACATTGAACTCTGCACCATTGTTGGCTCCTTCGCTGTAGCCCACTTTTTGTCCGTTCACCCATACATACATTGCGCTGTATACGCCATTAAAATGAAGGAGTACCTGCTTTTTATTCCAGGAAGCGGGCAGATCGAAATCTCTCCTGTAACTGCCTACCGGGTTAGTTTCCGTTTCGTTGGTGTATCCCTGTTGCGGCTTAATGAAAGGCGGATCGTTTTTAAATGGATAAGTGATATTGGTATAGATGGGCGTACCATAACCGTGCATTTCCCAGTTGGCAGGAACGGGAATGTCTTTCCAGGCACTAACGTCAAAGCCCGGTTGAAAAAAATCTGCAGGACGGTCAGCAGGTTTGCTGACCCAGTTGAATTTCCAGTTGCCGTTCAGCAGCAATACGTTTGGCGATTTTGTATGCGCCCAGGGGGTGAGGAAAGTGGGATCCGCTTTCAATTCATTCAGCGTGGTGAAGGGAACATACGGAGCGTGCGCTTTTTCTTTGTTCACTTCAAAAATGGCTTCGTTCTCCCATTCGGTATCGCCGGTTCTCTTTTTGAAAACGTAATGCTTCCCAGCTTCTACTATGCGCCATACCTGCTTTTCTCCGGAAGTCATCTGCCAGAGTTCACCCGGATTATTCTTCCCCGGCGCCAGGAACATACCGTGTACTCTATTGTGAATCACGTACCCTTCTGCTGAAGGCGTTATCCTCCAATGCTGGTTGTAGTTGTTTTCTTCCCTGTTCCACTGGATTACAGGCACACCATCGGGATGACGCCGGTTGCCATTGTCAATTCCTTTCAGCGTACCCGGTGCACTGATGCTGAACCAGCCGTCGCCAACCGGCTTTATCTCCCAGACCTGCCCGGGCGATTTGGGATTTTCCCTGTTCAGTTTAATCCCCGATTCATTTTCTCCATCCTCGAGGTTGTCAATAGCGAACCCGTCGGGCGTAACAATGCGGTACCATACGCCGGGTTTGAATTGTTGTGAAAAAACGGAAAACTGTACCAGTAAAAGCATTGCTGCAGCGAACGCAACGCGGCGAAAAATAGAGCAAAACATGAAGGTTGGTGTTTGGGTTAACCCGCGGGTGCATCATAAAAAGATAACACCAGCGTCAATAATTGGCTAAACTATCACTTCTATTGGCTATTAACGGCTGTATTAACAGTGTGTTTGAAATTAGCAACCAACCGGCGCTCCCTGTTGCAACGCCACCGGCAGGAGGAGAATTAACAAATTCTTGCCCCCAACCTTCCTACCTTTGCGCCATATAAATTTTATGGGCAAGAAAGAACGGATACTCCTGTTGCTGCTGGCGGCTGTGAATTTTACGCATATACTCGACTTCATGATTATGATGCCGCTAGGCAACTACCTCATGCCTTATTTCCATATTTCCGCGCAGCAGTTCAGTTTTATTGTAGCATCTTACACACTCAGCGCAGGCATTTCGGGTTTTACCGCAGCTTTTTTCGTGGACAATTACGACCGTAAAAAAGTATTGATATTCGCGTATATCGGTTTTGTGCTCGGCACCCTCATCTGCGGCATTGCGCCAACTTATACCACTTTATTGTGCGCACGCATTTTCGCGGGCATTTTCGGTGGACTGATCGGTGCGCAGGTACTCTCCATCGTGGCCGATACATTCTCTTACGAAAGAAGGGGCATGGCCATGGGCACCCTGATGTCGGCATTTTCACTGGCTTCTATCGTAGGTGTTCCCCTCGGACTTTTCCTCGCCACACGCCTAAGTTGGCACGCGCCATTCCTGTTGGTAGGCGGCATCGGACTTCTCCTGATCCCATTGCTCATCAAATTCCTGCCTTCCGTTAGTGGACACCTTTCCGGACAGGACCGCCCCAAAGCCACCGAAGTAATCGGGCAGATCATGCGCAACAAGTCGCAAATACTGGCGCTTTCTTTGGGCGGACTGCTCATGCTCGGGCATTTTCTCATCATCCCCTTCCTGAACCCCTTTATGGAATTTAATGTCGGATTCCACAAAGATCAGACAATGTGGATTTACACCGTTGGCGGGATCCTTACCTTCTTCAGTTCACCACTGGTGGGAAAACTCTCCGATAAATATGGCAAACAAAGGGTGTTCGTCATGTTCGTACTTTTCTCATTGGTACCGGTTTTCCTGATCACCCATATGCCCCCCATTCCTTTTTATTATGTACTGATCGTTACCGGCATCTGGTTTGTACTGTCTACGGGAAGAAGTATTCCCGCCCAGGCGATGATCAGCAATGTGGTGGAACCTTCACAACGCGGGAGTTTCATGAGTTTCAATTCTTCCATCCAACAGTTGTTCACGGGGATGGCCTCGCTGATAGCAGGCGCCATCGTGATCAAGGAACCTTCGGGCAAAATAGCGCATTACAACTGGGTGGGCTACCTCAGCATCATCCTGGTTTGCTGCAGCATATTTGTGGCAAGGGCCATGTACCGTTCCCAGGAAAAAGTGGTGGCAGAAGCCGCCTGATGTTTAGCGGTGGTAGAAAGGAATGGACATCTCCCATACAGAAGGAATGGCGCGGTTGTGGGAAATGGCCGGCGACCAATCCGGCATGGCCTCAAAAACTTTCTGCACTTCCACGGAGAACATTTCATGCGTAGACTCAGTGATACTGAACTTTCGTAGTTTGCCGTGTTCACTTACTTCAAAGGACACTTTCACGAGACCATTTATACCTTTATCGAAAGCCTCTTTCGGCCACTGCAGGTATTCAATTACATAGTTTTTGAAATCAGGAATATCTCCCAGCAGGAAAGCTTCCTTGCGAACACTGCACAACGGTCCCAACGCTTTTCCGGAAGAATCAAAACATTCCAGGTTTACCAGTTTACCACGGTTATAAGTTTCTTTCGTACTTGGCTTACCGTTAGGGAAATACCATACCCATTCTCCAGTGGGAAGATTCATCATGTACGACCCCGTATGTTCGGGGTTACCATTCTCATACCACTTTCTGCTGGCGCCAGTTCTCACCCCCATCTCATACTCAGCGTAACCCGAAGGCTTGGCGGAACTGAACCAGGTAGAAACAGCACCATCCAACATCCCATTGGAATAGTTGCCTTTTTCAATAGGCTTGCCTGAAGTATCATATAAAGTGTACGGCCCCTGCCTTATGGTGAGTTTTTTATCCCCGAAGCCCATCTCACAAAGGATTTTCCCGTTGGGGTAGAAAAGATTCGCGAACCATACATCCCCGTGCCTGAAAGCCTGTCCGGCAATCTGCGCCATGTGTTGCGGCACGCGTCGGAGGGAAGAATCAAAATACGCCCTTAGCGTATCTTTCTTTTGCGCGTATGTATTGAATTGAAGGAGCACCAAAAAGAGGGGTAACAATGCTTTCATCGGCTGAAAAGGTTTCCGGCAATTTGAGGAAAACGCCACAATAATATTGTTACCGGACTGTGAAAATCATTTCAATACCCGGTACACGGGGTATTGAAGGTGATCCGGTTCATAATAGGGCGACAATTTATACACGAATTCCAGTTGTGCCACGCCATTCTTCGCGAAAGCAGTATCACTCCTTTTCTTTTCTTCCAGTTGTGCCTTGGCCGCAGGATTATTGCGCAGCCATTCTTCGGCCGTATCTTCAAAAACATAGGAGGAATAGCCTTCTTTCTGCCCCAGTATTGCATCGAAGAAATTCCATGCGAAGTAAGAGTCCGGCGCTTCGGGTTCCAGCACTTCCACAATAAACCGCCGTTTGGCATTTTGTGTGGGAATCAGCCAGTCGCCTTTCCTGAAGCGCTTTGTAACAACGGTTTTGGTCACTGAAACTTTTGAATGAAGGTAATGCTTCTCGAATGGGCGATTCGGGGATTGATAGTCGGCGATCCTGTACATTTCCACTTCAACAATTGTATCGTTCAGGATAGGGCGCATCGGAACACCATTCTTTTTAAGCAGTTCGGCCACTGCCCACCAGCCCTGGGGAAGTATATAAGCATCCGGAACCGTTACAGCTTTGTCCGTTTCATAATAGTTGTAGAACGGCACCTGGAGCGTAAAGGGCCTGGCCCTGTCGTAGAACAGTCTTGGCAGTCCCGAGATACCACTAGGTTTATACCCCGATGCATATCCTTTAAAAGTGATCTGCGCTTGTTGGGTTCGGTTCAGTTTCCAGGAAACAGGGAGTTGCGCGGTTTCCAGTAGTTGCGCCCTTGCCTGCTTTTTCAGGCTTTTAATGGCGGAAGCATGGCCGGAAGCGTAGGCTATAAAACAGTCCATCAACGCCTCGGTTGCC
>CAMLRX010000164.1 GCA_946482545.1 uncultured Flavihumibacter sp.
GCCATCACCACAGGCTCCGCGGCACCTTATCTCGGCAACCGGCTCACCGGAGACAGAGATCCAGGCATCGGTATTTACCAGCGGGAAACATTATTAGGCATCACAATAGGTGCTTCACTGAACAATCCCGGAAACATCGCCACACCATCTCTTACTGACTCCGTTCATTACGGTGCAGTGGTGGGCGTTGGCGCAGGTTTTCGTATGACCGTTGGCGTTACAGGAGGTGCTGATTACCCTGCAGGAACCGTCGCCGGCTTTGCGGTATCTGTCGGAAGCGGCCTGCTGGAAGCCAACGTGATCGGAGGCTTTACCATCAAATTATACAGAGACAACAGTGTAAGCCCCGTTCAGACCATCACCGGCGGATCGCTTGTGAATCTGGGCCTGCTTACGGGCGGCAGCAGTATTAATTTTATAGGAGGAGAAGCAACCGTCGCATTCGATGAAATAGAAATCGAATACCAGTCGTTGATCTCCGCAGGACCGGATATAAAAGTGTATTACGCTTACGCACAACTGGATACGGATGGAGATGGCACTGCCGACTGCCTCGAAGTTTGTCCCACAGGAGATGACGCACTGGATTCGGATGGAGATGGCACGCCTGACGCCTGCGATGCCTGCAATACCGTAAATCCGAAATCACCCTATATCGACCACGATGGCGACACCAGTCCGGATGCCTGTGATACAGATTCCGACGGAGACGGTATTCCAGATGCCACGGAAGACACCAACGGAGATGGCGATCCCACCAACGATGACGCAGATGGTGATGGCATTCCAAATTATATAGACCTGGATAGCGACAACGACGGTATACTCGATGCGGTGGAAACCGCTACCGATACAGACGGAGACGGTGCACCCAACTTCCTCGACCTCGACAGCGATAACGATGGCTTGTTCGACCTCACTGAAAATGGCATCTCAGGCGCAGCAGACGTTAACAACGATGGTGTGCTGGATAGCCCTGACAACGACAACGATGGTATCATGAACAGCGTGGACCAGGCTCCTTCCACTTATGGCTCCCCCGGTCACCCCGCACCACAACAATCGGATGCCGACGGTATCCCAGATTACCTGGACCTGGACAGCGATAATGACGGCACATTCGATATTGTGGAAGCCGGAGGCGCTACCCTCGATGCCAACAACGACGGTGAAATTGATGATACCACAGATGCCGACGGCGATGGCATCATGGACGCAACCGACAGGAACGACACCGTGTTCGGCTCACCAGGAGGTACCATACTCCCGGTTACACTGGTCAATTTTACCGCTACCCTCAAAAACAATACGGCATTGCTGCAATGGACCACAACCTACGAACAGCACAGCAGCCATTTCGAAGTAGAAAAGAAAACCAGAGAAAACGATTGGAAACAAGTAGGTAAAGTACAGGCGGCGGGCAACAGCGAAACCCCCATCGACTACACGTTCACTGATGACGCGCCAGGTGCTGGAGTAATACAGTACCGCCTGAAAATGGCGGACCTTGACGGCACCTTTACTTATTCTCCTGTAAAAACAATCTACAACGGAACCGTCGGTACGGCGCTTGTGTTCCCCAACCCGGTTACCAACGGAAGCTTCCAGCTAACAACGGGTAATTTTAGGGGACAGGTTACCATTCGCCTCGCGGACCTGAACGGAAGAGTGGTGAAGCAGGTGAACAGGATGATGCAGCCCGGCGACGTATTGCCCATATCCACCAACGGACTCTCCGCACAAATGTATTCCATTCATGTAGTCGGCGGGAACGGCGAACAATTACTGAACACGAAAATTATCATAAGAAACTAACAGGAAAGGTTCCACGAAAAACCAGAAACGAAGGCGTATCTAACCACGGATACGCCTTCCTGTTTCAGAACAGCTCCTTCAAAGCGGCTTTCAGAAAAGGAAAAGTGGGGAGGCGGCGCATAATGTCGAGGTCCCCCGGGAAAGATGTTTTATTGTCGAGGAAACGCAACACCCTTGCGGCATTGCCCTTTTTGAAAAGATCGGTGAAGATGTCGGCGCCTTCCAATGTACGGTGGCGGAGAATCCGCAGCAGCACACTGTCGTAAAAACGGAACCTGGCAGGCATTCCGCCCGCGGCGGCTGGGTGAACATTGTTCCGGAGCGCTTTCACCAAACGTACACTGTGTTCCTGGATATAACGGAAAGTATAACCGCTGGACGCTTTTGTTTGTCCGCCTGCAGTTCCAATGTAAATAATATTTCCTTCGGAAACGGGGAACCTGAAATTAGTCATGGGAATGATGCCGGACTCTTCCTCTTCCACCGAATAATCTTCCAGCTTCAGGAAAGAAGAGATATAGTCGCGGAGTTGTTCATCGTACACCTCCGGCTTCAGCAAACTGGCCGTAAACAAAGTGTATTCCACCAACGCTTTTGTTTCGCTTAACGGCAATACATAAACGAAAGTAGTGCCCTCTTCCTGCCCGACACGGAAATCCATCAACGTGGCTTTTCCGGGATCGAAAGCGGGTTTGGGCGATTCAATCACCCATCCTTTGAAATGTTGCAGCAGATAATGTTGCTTATCCGTAACCTCAGGTTCACCGGCAAGAATGCTGTTGAAAATGTATTGGGCACGGTATTCTTTTCCATCCGCGAATAAGGAAGCGGAACCGTTTTCACGGTGCTGAAATCCTGTAACGGGCGCATACAATACTGTGATGGCGGGATCCTTATTGATCTTCTCCATACAATGCGCGTAAAACGCGCCGGAGCGGACCATTTTGTATTGATAGGGCCTGATATCAAGCTCACCACCTTCCCAGGTATTGCTGAAAAACGAAACGGTGGGCCAGGTATGGGCCACAACGGGCTCGAATAAACCCGGCTTTGTTTCCCAGAAGCACCAGGTTCGGTCGTTGCCCTGCTTCGGGGCCTTATCTACCAGCAATATCTTCTTCCCTTTCGTGAGACCGGCATCCTGTAAATGGATCAGTAAACTAAGTCCGGCGCAACCGGCTCCCGCGATGATATAATCGAAATCTTTCTCCACTCAGGAAATGGATTCTTTCTTTTGAGCAGATTTGAAGCGAAGGTCTTTTTTCACTTTCTCCCAGTATTTTTTATGAACGAGCAACATGCCGAAAGATTCACCCTCTTCCTTATCCAGATGTTTGTGGTGCATTTTATGGGCCCAGCGGATAGCCTTCACATAAAGACTGTTGCTGCGGGAGAATATTTTTATCCGCTGATGGATGATCACGTCGTGCACGAGAAAATAAGCGAACCCATACAAGGCGATGCCAAAGCCAATAGCGGCCAGCCAGTAAACATGTTTCGTTACCCCGATGTATATGCTCATCCAGCTTGGAATGGAGAAAATGAGAAAAAACGCGTCGTTCTTTTCGAAAAAACCCGGACCTTTTTTGTGGTGGTCTTCATGCAGGTACCAAAGAAATCCGTGCATCACATATTTGTGGGTGAGCCAGGTGATGCCTTCCATTACAGCGAAGGTGGCGAGCGCAATACCAATCAGTACCATCCAGTTCATGCGTCAGGTTTTGATTAAAACAATCGATCGGGCATTTGGTTGAAGTTTACTCGCGCATCCATTCCAGCAGTTTCGGGAAAGCGATGTGGAACCAGGCGGTATAGGCTTCCGGTTCCTGCTTCAGCGCATCTTCGATGGCTTCGAGGGAAGCATATCGGATAGCGGAAACTTCGTTGGGATCAGGGTGCACTTCGCCATCGTAATTGCCCACGAAAACATGGTCGAATTCATGTTCCGTAAGGCCGTTATCGAAAGGTGCCTTGTAGATAAAATCGAATGCCTTATCGAGTTTAACGGAGAATCCCATTTCTTCTTTCAAACGACGTTCCGCGGCCATTTCCACTGATTCACCTGGTTCGGGATGACTGCAGCAGGTATTTGTCCACAAACCACCGGAGTGGTATTTTCCGGGTGCACGTTGTTGCAACAGGAGTTCTCCGTTGTTGTTGAAAATGAATACACTGAATGCCCTGTGCAACAGCGCCTGGCGGTGTGCCTCCATTTTTTCCATTGTGCCGGTCTGTTCGTCCTTTTCGTTTACCAGAACTATTTCCTTCATCCTTCTTATTTTATTGCCTTTATTGCTTTTCCTTATTGAAAAGCGGGCAGGCGTTCCTATTTACAAATTAACGCTGCGAAGGTTGAAAAAAATCGGCAGAAACTGAAGCCGTCCGGAAAAAACTACAAACACTTAAAAATACCTACGGCCAGCAGGGCGCCAATCACTGGTCCCAACACGGGCACCCAGGCATACGACCAGTCGGCCGACTGTTTATCCCTTATTGGCAGTAAACTGTACATGATCCGCGGACCAAGGTCCCGTGCCGGGTTGATGGCATACCCGGTAGGGCCACCCAGCGACAAACCGATGGCCAGCACCAGGAGCGCCACGGGCAGGGCTTCCAGGGCGCCGAGTTTGGTATCCGGTCCAACAATAAACAATACGCCGAGGATGAGTACGAAGGTACCGATCACCTCCGACACCAGGTTGTACCCGTAGTGCCGGATGGCAGGACTGGTGCAGAATGCAGCCATTTTGAGGCCGCCGTCGCCGGGGATATCGAAATGCTTTTTGTAGGTGAGCCATCCGAGCGCTGAACCGGTGGCGCAGCCCGCCACCTGGGCAAGGATATAACCGGGTACGAGTTCCCAGGGGAATTTGCCCATGGCCGCCAAAGCGATGGTTACCGCCGGGTTCAGGTGCGCCCCACTGTGCGGGGCCGCGATAAAGACCCCTGCAAACACGGCCATCGCCCAGCCAAACGCAATCACGATCCAGCCGCCTTCGCGCCCCTTCGATTCACGGAGCAACACATTCGCCACCACGCCGCTGCCCAGCAGCAGCAGGATAGCCGACCCTAAAAATTCGTGGATATAAGAATAGGTAACGTTCATCTCAATTCATTTAGTGGGTTCAGGCATTTGATTCATGGTTGTCGGCCCAGGCGATAGCGGCTTTTACGGCCCGGTTCCAGCCCGAGACATACTTCTTTACCTTTTCTTCCGGCATCTGCGGCTTAAAATGCGCTTCTTCTTCCCATAGTTTCCGGATGGTATCCACGGAATCCCAGAAACCGGTAGCGAGTCCGGCCAGGAAGGCCGCACCCAGTGCAGTGGTTTCCACTACCTTGGGCCGCACCACTTCAACGCCTAATACATCACACTGGAACTGCATGAGCATGTTGTTGGCCGTAGCGCCGCCATCCACCCGTAGCGCTTTGATGTCTATGCCAGAATCGGCTTCCATTGCTTTTAATACATCTCTGGTCTGGTAAGCGATGCTTTCCAACGCGGCCCTCGCCAGGTGTGCGGAGGTAGTACCACGGGTAGCGCCGAAGATGCAACCGCGAGCATCCTGGTTCCAGTGCGGAGCGCCCAGTCCGGCGAAAGCCGGTACCACATAAACACCCTCGTTATCCGATACACTTGTGGCCAAAGCTTCAATTTCAGCGGCATTTCTGATGATGCCCAAACCATCACGCAGCCATTGCACCACCGCTCCCGCGATGAAGATGCTGCCTTCCAGCGCGTAAGTTGTTTTGCCGTTCAGTTGCCAGGCAATAGTGGAAAGTAAATTGTTGGAAGAAGGAATGATTTTATCACCGGTATTCATCACCATAAAACACCCTGTTCCGTAGGTGTTTTTCACCATGCCGGGTTCAAGACACATCTGCCCGAAGAGCGCTGCCTGCTGATCACCTGCGATCCCGGCAATGGGCACCTTAAAATTGAAAACGCTGGCATGTGTTTCCCCATATACTTCACTGCTGGATTTCACTTCCGGTAACATGGAAGCGGGTATATCCAGCATACGGAGGAGTTCTTCATCCCACTGCAATGTGGCGATATTGTACAGCATGGTACGCGAAGCGTTGGTCACATCTGTTACATGCACGGCGCCTTTCGTAAAGTTCCAGATCAGCCAGGAGTCGATGTTTCCGAAGAGCAGTTTTCCCTGGTTGGCCAGTTCACGGGCACCTTCCACGTTGTGGAGTATCCAGCGGATTTTGGTACCGGAGAAATAGGCATCGGGTAATAACCCCGTTTTTTCATTGATGGTTTTGGTATGTCCCTGCGCTTTCAGTTCGTCGCAGAATGCGGCCGTGCGCCTGTCTTGCCACACGATGGCGTTGTACACCGGCTTTCCGGTTTCTTTATTCCATACCACGGTGGTTTCCCGTTGGTTGGTAATGCCCATGGCGGCGATCTGCGCACCAGTAATACCGGCTTTCACCACCGCTTCGGCGGTTACGCCTGCCTGCGTACTCCAGATTTCCATGGGATCGTGTTCCACCCATCCGGGCTGCGGATAATGTTGTTTGAATTCTTTTTGTGCAACGGCCACCACGGCCCCTTTCCCGTTGAATACGATGGCCCGGGAACTGGTGGTTCCCTGATCGAGCGCCAGTACAAATTTTTCCATGACAAGTCGTTCCCCTTACCCCGGGGAGGGTTAAGAGGTGGAAGATAGGAAAAAAATGTTGTTGAATCAGATGCCGGAAACGAACTCCATCACCTCCTGCAGGGATCTTTTTAAAACGATTTTTCCAGGGGCGCTCTTCCGGTAAGATTGCGTAAGCATACCTGAAATCACCATCGGTGTATCAGGGCATTTCTGGTGCACATTGTTGAGGAACCGGTCGAAATTAAAGTGCCCGGCCACCGAAGTAAGGTGTGTATATAAGAAATCCGGACATTTCAGTTTCACTACATATTCAAGGTCCTTCAACGGTACATTCGCACCGAGATAAAGTGTTTTAACGCCCCGGCTTTTGAGGATATAGTGTACGTACAGTAAACCAAGTTCATGGTGCTCTCCTTCCGGCAGAAAGAGCAGAACGTTCTTATCTACAGAAAGGTGCGTAACGCAGTTTTCAATACCCACAATAAGTTTCTGCCTCACAATATTGGTCACAAGATGTTCCTGCGCCGGGTTAATATTGCTGGTGAGCCACAATACACCAATCTTTTCGAGGAAAGGGAAAATAATTTGTGTGATGGTCCTTTCAATGCCACGCGCCGCGATGAACCTGTTGAGCAGCCCCTCAAATCGGTTCATGTCCATATCCACCATATAACTGATGAGTTCGTTCACCATGCGCTCCTGTTGGGCCTGCCCCTGCGATAGCAACAAGAGTTTATCAGCGATCTCCTCTTCCGTCATTTTATCGATATGGGATATCTTGTACCCATACTTATTCAACAGGGAGATGTTGAGCAGCATTTTCAGCTCCTCATTGCTGTAATACCTGATGTTCGTATCAGTGCGCTGGGGCTTCAGGAAAGTGTAACGTTGTTCCCACACCCTGATGGTATGCGCCTTGATGCCTGAAAGATTTTCCAGGTCTTTAATGGTAAAGGCATTCATCGGAGTTGTTTAATTATTCTACCAATTTAGGTAAACATAATTAGATAACGTGTAATGCCGGGATATTGTTGGATTTTTTTTCAGATGCAGAGAAAATCAGCGGAACAATCACAAAGGGGAGGTAAATACTCCTGTAACGGACGATGGCCCCAAGAAATGGGATCGTTAGGCCGATCACGAGAAAATTCAGCACAGCGAAAGCGAGCAGCAGTTGAAATGGCGCAGGGATGGAAAAACGCCAGCCTTTTTTTACGAGCCAGTACAGCAGAACAATTTCTAAAAGAATAATTTCCAGCGCCGAAGGCAGGTAGATCAACTTCCCTCCCACTTCCCACGGAAATGGCCGCAGCAACGTATTGGCCAGCGCATCCGGAACGTAAGCCAACATGCTTTGCCAGGAGGGGGCCAGTACATGGGCATCCAGCAAAGATTCTCCTTTGAGGAGCAGAAACTCATTTCTTTTACCTGCAATGTCTGCGGGCAAATGGTACCAGCCCAGCCAGGAAACCAATAGAAGCATTGCCACAAGTATTAGCAGGAGCAAAGGCAATGGCCGACGCACGAACCGCCATTTCTTCCATGCCATATAATATACCAGAAACGGGGTAAACATGAGCACCGTGAACATACGCGTTACCAGCAACACCAAAAACCCGGCAAAGATCAGCCAACCATAACGCGTGCCGAACCTGAACCTTTCTGCGCCGTACATGCAGGCGCATATCCCCGTGAATATCCACCCTTCCTTGTACATGCCACTTCCCCAAAAAACAAAACCCGGTAACAGGAAAGCCGCGTACAGCAATTGTTTCGTAGAGTCGGGCCAATATATTCTAACCAATTTTATAAAGCAGATGATGCCGTAAAAAGTGATGAAGGAAAAGAAAAGGGTATTCACATAATAGTTACCTCCGGAAAGGAGGTTAAAAACGGCCACTACTTTATAATGGAAATTGAACTGGAAATTGTTGACGAAGTTCAAACCGGTACTCAGGCTCAGGAAAGATTGTCCTTCGGTGAAACGAAACAGAGAAACAATGAACTCTACCGGATCGTGAAGCAGGAGCTCAGTTTCTATCAGACTCTCCCGGTATTGCTGCCAGGTATCGAAACGATAATTGTACAACGGTCCGCCAATGTAGCCGTATGCCAAACCTGCCAGACATTTTGCCAGAAATAATACCGTAATCGCCCGGCCGGAAAGCCCCGCGTTCCGCACAAAGTAATGCCGGTGGAGCCACCATATCGCTACTATTATGTAAAAAGTTCCTAAAAAGAAGGGCAACACGCGTTAAATTCTTGATTGGGGAGAAAGATACATTTTTTATTAAGTTTCAATACTGTGGCGCATTGTTCAAAACGGGGAATAAAATTCCCAGGGCGCAAATGTTAAGTTTTAGCATCGCCCCTATCCGCTATTGTATGATCCGTTTTTTTGTGCTACCTTATACTTATCCCTTCTCCCTGCAAATCATGTCCCAACATCTTTTTACCCAATCTGCCACTTGGTCGGTTCCGTTTATAAGGTGTGGTTTTTGAAGCCTGAACAAGTGCTGGCCCGATTTTTTGTTTTACTTTTTGTATAAAAAATTTAAACAGAATCGAACCAGATTTCAAATTTCTTGTTTAACTTCATATCGTCAATTCATAAACAAATTATATGTCAACGCTCGACTTTAACCAAATGCTGGAACGCAACGCGGATTTTCTGAAACCGTTTGCGATCACCCTTACCCGGGATTCGGAATCAGCCAAGGACCTGTTCCAGGAAACCCTGTACAGAGCGTTGGCAAATAAGGATAAATACAACGTAGGCACTAATATTAAAGCATGGCTGTACACCATCATGCGGAATATCTTCATCAACAACTACCGCAGGAAGGCCAAACAGAACACCATCTTCGATAGTACGCCGAACGATTTTCTGCTGGATTACAACCAGACCACGGTAGCCAACGCTGCTGAAAGTAACCTGCGCATTAAAGATATTCAGGCTGCCATTCATAACCTGCCGGAAATTTTCAGGAACCCTTTCCTGTTGTATTTCGATGGCTTCAAATACCATGAAATCGCGGAGATGTTGAGAGAGCCGCTGGGTACCATCAAAAGCAGGATACACTTTGCCCGGAAATTGTTGAAAGCGCAGGTAAGCCGCAGCAAATAATCCACCGCAAACATTTCGACCCTCAGAAAGCATTACCTTACGGTGAATGACCTCTTAATGCCTAAAAATCACTCCTTTGAATAAGAAAGTAATCGTGATCGGAAGTGGTTTTGCCGGACTTTCCGCCGCCAGTTTTATGGCGAAGGAAGGTTGGCAGGTAACTGTACTGGAAAAGCACGATATGCCCGGCGGAAGAGCGCGCAGGTTCAGTGC
>CAMLRX010000165.1 GCA_946482545.1 uncultured Flavihumibacter sp.
CCTGGTTTAAAAAAATATTTTTATGGCTGGGCGGTGTGTAACCCCCCCACTCTAATTTTTTTGTTGGGGTGTTCGCGCGTTTGCTATAAAATAAATTTCTCGCAACGGCGCTACGACGCAACGCTTTTTAGGAGAGAATATCTTTTCTTCTGAAAATGTAAACAGTCGCGCTGAACAAAAGCACAATGTGCAGCAGCAACACCCCTGCGGAACGCAATACTGCGGGATAATGCACCGGGTCATCAAAGAAACCCTTCCAGCCGAGCATGTGTGTCGTAAAAAGATATGGCCGTAGCGCCGTAAAAATGGGGATATCCAGCGAACTCAGAATGGTACACACGATGATGATGCTCATGGTGGCCACGATGGGGCCGATGGAATTCTCTGCGAACAACGACAGGAAAAAAGCCAGCGAAGCCACCATACTCATGGCGATGGCCGCGAAGCCGAAGGCCGCCATATAACGCCAAAGGATATCCGCCTTTTCCAGGATAATAGCCTGGTCGCTTTTCAGGTTAAGCAGATCACCCGTACCAAAAACAAGAATAGGCACCACGAGCGCCAGCAGCGCCATCCATACAAGCAACAGGATCGTGTACACCAGCGTGGCGGCGAATTTCCCCATCAGCAACTGCGTTCTGCTTACAGGTTTTGTGAGCAACAAACGCAGCGTTCCCATATTGGCTTCCCCCGCGATCATATCTCCTGCCACCAATGCGATGAGCAGTGGGACATGCACCAATAATGCCTGCAAAATGATAAAACAGATCAGGTAACCATTCAATACTTTCCCATCAATATCAAAGGAAGCGGTAAGCGATTGCAGCGCGAACCCGATGTAGTTCTTACCATCCACATAAAAAGCGAGCAACACGAGAAAGATGATCGCCGCAATCGCGGCGAAACTGATGTACGTGCGGGGTCTCCTGAATATTTTGAACAACTCAAGTTGTAATATCTGCCACATGCGAACGGGTATTGGTAAGTGAGAGGAAATAATCTTCCAGAGAATTGCGGGAACTGATGGCCAGCACCTGCACCTGGTTTTCAACGAGGAAAGCATTGAGCTGAGGCACTTTATCGGGGTGCAACTGCAACTTCACGGCATTGCCCGAAATGGGTTGAACCACAGATGCCCATGGTGTTGTATTGCGCAATAACGCATGTGTGTTTTCAACATGATTCACCGTTATTTCCACGATATTTTTTTCGGGATCGAGCAGTTCGCGCACACTTCCTTCCACCATCTTCTTTCCTTCGTGGATGATGATCATTCTTGTGGCGATGCGTTCAATTTCGCTGAGCAGGTGCGAAGATACCAGTACGGTTTTTTTTCTTTCCCGGCTCAGCCGGAGGATGAGGTTTCTGATGTCTGCAATGCCCTGCGGATCCAGTCCATTCGTAGGTTCATCCAGAATAACGAGCGGAGGATCATGGACGAGCGCGATGGCAATACCGAGCCGTTGTTTCATCCCCTGTGAAAAAGTATGGACACGTCCATTCGCGCGGTGCGCCAGTCCAACCAGTTCCAGCGTATCCATCATCCCCTGCTTTGTCACTTTTTTGCCGCTGAGTTTCGCGAAAAGGTGCAGGTTTTCGTAAGCAGTGAGGTATTTGTACAGATCGGGCCTTTCAATGACGGCGCCTGTTTGGGACAGCAGTTCCGATCGGTGCGTTTCCAGGTTCTTCCCAAACAAACTGATGGTGCCTGAAACGGGTTTAATCAGTGAAAGTAACATCCGGATGGTGGTGCTTTTCCCCGCGCCGTTCTGCCCGAGAAAACCATATACATCCCCTTCTTCCACATGAAAAGAAAGATTGGAGACCGCAGTAAAATCACCAAATTGCTTGTGAAGGTCAGTTACCTCGATAATGTTTCGCATACAGGCCGCGTTAGGTTATGAAATTACACGGTAAGGAGGAAATTGTTCTGCGTTAACAGCGCGTTTTCAAAAAAATTTTGCGGAACATTTGCAAATGTGCGAAAGGCGATGTTATCTTTGTTGCAATCCATTCCCCTGAAGTTCCGCTTACCATTCTCCTTCTAAATAACCACCGGGATCCTTTCCCAACGTATTACCAATAACTATGTGGCCGTTCCCTTCCTGAAAAATCAGCGCAATGCGCAAGAACGTTTATTGCTTTTACCTCAACATATTCACCCACTCCTCTGAAAGCCTCCGCAGACCTCTTGTTTGACCGGAATTATTATTAACGGCTGAAACCTCAGAAAATGAAAAAGAATTTTACCCGCTTCGCCACTGCGTTCGCGCTGGCTATCACTACCCTATCCGCTTCTGCTCAGGTAACTGAAAACTTCAACACAAGACCAAACGGCATGTCCGGTACCGACATCCGCGACCTGCTTATCGCGCAGGGATGGCGCTTTTCAAACACCACCGTTCAGACTTTTTCCGGCGCTGTAATTGAAGGAGATGGCTTATTGCAAACCGGAAGTCTTGGCTCCGCAAATACACCTCAGGGAATTACCACCCCTATTATCAAACCCGATGGCAGCAGCATCACCATCAGTTTTAAATACAAGTTCAACGCCACAGGACCTCAGCAACGCACTTTGCACATCCTGCTTACCGATTGTCAGGGGAACCTCGTGTCAACGCTGGTTAGTAATTCTATTCCGAACAGCACCACACTCGTGAACTTCAGCAACAGCTATACCATTCCTTCCGGTCAGTATAAGATTCAGATCGGGTTTACAGGAAGTGGTGGCGTAAGCAGTGCACAGATAGACGCGCTCAGTATCCAGAATGCCTCGCTTTGTTACCCCAATGGCGTAAACAGCGCACCAGTGGGTACAACCGATAATTTCAACGGGACAAACCTGAGAACAGCATCCGGCAACGTACTGCTGAACGACACTGATGCCAACAACGATCCCCTTGAAGTTCAACTGCTTTCAGGCCCGGCCGCAAACGTTGGAACGCTCACCTTAAACAGCAATGGCGATTTTGAATTTACACCAGCAACAGGCTACGCAGGCCCTGGCTTCGTATTCGAATATATGGTTTGCGAAAACACCTGTGAACAATTGTGTGGCGCACCGGTAACTGCAATCGTAAACTTCCCCGGTGGAGCTGCAACGCCGGTAATGATGCTTTCTTTTACCGGAACGCTCTCTGCAAAAACCGTTACACTGAACTGGAGCACCGCCACCGAACTGAACAACGCGAAGTTTGAAATCCTCAGAAGTGAAGATGGTGCCTCTTTCTCAAAAGTGGGTGAAGTAGATGGGAGAGGAACGGTTACTTCCATCACCAATTATACCTGGAAAGAAAATGTGAGCGCCGTATCAGCACCGGTACTGCATTACAAACTGAAACAACTGGATAGCGACGGCAAATACGAATTCTCGAAAACCGTTGTGGTTCGCCTGAATGCCGATGCTGCCGTAATCGCTTCCGTTGCACCGAACCCGGTGGTGGGTACCGCCAATCTTACGGTGAACCTGCAAAGAAATGCAAATGTACAGGTGAGATTGCTCAACAATATGGGCAAGGAACTGGCAAGGAAAAACTTCAACGGACAAACCGGTTCCAATGCCTTCCCCCTCTATGAGACCAACGACCTGGTAAGAGGCATCTATCTCCTGGAAGTGGTAATAGACAACAAAGAAAGAACACTGTTGAAAATAGTGAAATAAAGAATGTAGGTCAATCAGAGGTTTAGGGTCGCCACGTTTCATGGCGGCCCTTTTTTATGGCTTCAGGTAACTTTGAAGGTTCTTTACATACTGATCGAAGGCCTTCACGCCTTCCGGGGTAATTTTGCAGATGGTCTGGGGATAGTTGTCGCGGAACTGTTTGGTTACTTCGATGTAGCCCGCTTCTTTTAATTTGGATATCTGCACACTGAGGTTGCCCGCGGTGGCTTCTGTTTTTTCTTTCAGAAATGTAAATTCCGCCTCCTGCACACTGATGAGGAGTGAAACCACGGCGAGACGCAGCGGCGAATGCAATATGGGGTCCAGTTCCTTAAACATGAGCTGATTGCTGCTTCCTGTATCTTCTCCACAAAATAATCCCGGGGATAAGCCATGCCGAAACGGCCGAAAGCGCCGTAAGCAGGAGATCGGTGCTTACCGGTGTATACACACTGATGATACAACATACCCAGCATACGATGCCGCCTATCAGCATAGGGCGAAAACGCATAATGCCCGCCGTTATGATGGTGGGAATACCGTATAATAGCATAAACTGTGATAGGCTGTAACTGGAATACCTGAACGATTCTTCAATGCCCATTTCCCTGAATGTACGCAGCATACGTCCCACCTCTTTGCCCACGCTGATGTTGATGTGCACCAGCAGGAAGATGGCCACACCAAAAGAAATCCAGATAAAATCCATAGCGGTGCTGTCGTAGGAGCGCGCCTTGCGGGAACGTTTCTCCTTTATGCTGATGACTACCTGCGGAATGATGGCCAACAATGTGAGCAGCCAGATATCGAAGGGCAGTTTTACACGCCAGTTAACTTCATACCAGGTGAGCAAACTGCACACCGAGATTACGCTTCCCCATAAAATGGGACCTATGCCCGTATCGTGGTAAGAGTTCTTCGCCTTATTGATCATTTTATTGATCAGGTCGAGCTGTTGCTCTCTTGTAAATTCCTTTTCTTCCATAACTATTGCTGTTGTTTAAACCGCGCGCGCAGCATATATCCCGGTATGATCCAGGCCACCAGCACCGCCGCCGCCAGCAACAGGAGCTGGTAGTTGAACGGAATGAGCGCGGCCGGCAAAGATAAGGCCCAGCAACCAATGGCGCCCGCCACCAGCGGCCTGAACCTGAGAATGATGCCCGAAAGAAAAGTGGGCACACCGTACAACACCAGAAACACGGGGTAAAAATACCTGAACGCATCACCGCCCATCATGGCGCCGATCACGTAACTCAGGAGGAACATGCAGATGGTGAAGCATATCCATACGTACTTCAATATTTCATCGGTGTACGTACGCACCTGCTGCTGCCTGTTCCTCCTGAATATATACCGCACCTGGTACGCCACGGCCAGCCAGGTGAGCAGCCATACCAGCCAGGGTTTCTGAAAGGTGGTAAAGTTAAGCAGTACAAAATGCGCCAGACTGCATACCAATACCACCCAGCCCCACAGCAGGTACAAATGCCCGTTCTCGCTGAACTGGTTCCGGGCCTTGTTGATCATGGCCTCGATCAGTTGTAGACTTTCATGGCGCTCCATGGTACATTCATTTTTACTCAATGTAAGGCAAATCGCTTATTTACCGGCACCATTGGCCATGGTGAGCATGGTCTGCACCTGTTGTTTGCCCCAATAAGGATGAATAGGAGAAGCGGGTATGAAGGCTTCAAATTTTACCAGGGCGGTCTTCAGCATCTCCACTGCTTTCTTTTTATCGCCACCAAATTGTTCAGGGGTATAATACAGATCCTGGGCCTCGAGATAGTCCGGCCGGGGATTGGTAGGATCAAGTTTTCTGGCCTTCGCAAGGTGCTCTGCCGCGATACCGCTGTACTGCATGTACCTGTTTTGCGGATCCCCAAGCATACGAAGCGTGGCGAGTATTTTGCCTAGACAATGCAGTTCTGAATTTTCCGCCGTAAGCGCTTTCGCCTTGTTGTAAAATTCTTCCGCCTGATCCGCGTACATATCGGATTGTGAAGGATCGGTTTGGTTGATGATTAATCCACTCATCAACTTGCTGAGCGCCGCATAGTAATAAGGCAGCCATTGTGTTTTTTCTACATCGCCAATCCGCTGAAAACTATTCCCCAATGCGCTGAAAGCTTCGGGTTTGCTGGTGGTATCAAAAGCCGCGAGTTGCTTTTTCATGGCTTCGGTAAATTTGTCCTGACTGTTTGCTGAAAAAGTAAGAACAAGGAATGCTGCGGTGCAATAAAGTAGTTTTTTCATTGTAGAAAGTTTAATGCTGATGGTATTAGTGTTTATTTTGTTTTGAACGAAGGAGTTTTTCGTACTCCGTTTCTGCTGAAGTTTGTTTGGGGAAAACATAAGCGCCCAGGTAATGGAAAACGATGCCAATCCCCCATCCCAAGGTAGGCCAAACGGGCCATGGAACATGCGACTCATGCCCATAACGGTTGCCGGTGAAATACCAGAGCAGCCACAGAAAAGTGTTTACGATGATGTAAGAGGCCAGGTTCCATTTAAAGCTGGCTCTTTTTTGCGCAATCTCCCAAAGCACGGGATCTTTTTCAAGGTTGTTTTGCATTTGTGTGTGTTTTTTAATGTTGGTTAAGATTAAAGATTGCTGTTGATGATCTCATCCGTACGATCGGTGCCGATACTGATAAAGCAGCCGAGGAAAATGAATCGTTTCGCGGGCGGACCAATAGGGTGCGCGCGCAGCGATCCGTCTGCTTCGCGGAGGCGGTTGCTGTACGAATAGTTGTACACCTGGTTGGCGCCGAGTACATTGTTGATGGAGAGCACCCAAACAACAAATGTGTTGGTCTTCTTCCCGATATTAGGCAGGTAGTTGAAAGACAGGCTCATACTGTGAAAGTCCTTTGTACGGTCGGATAGAAACTGATCTGAAGGTTTATTCGGGTTGAAGTACGGCCTTCCGGTAGCATAGGTGTATGACCCGTTGATATTGGTTTTGAGTGGCGTAACAAATTTTTTCACCACCAGCGAAGCGGTGTGATTGGCCGCGAAACCAGGTTGGGTGGCGAAGGGAAAATTGAGGTGATCACGCTCCGTATCCAGCCAGGAGTAAGAGATCCAATAGTCCATGTTCTTAATGGTTTTCCTATCGCGCCAGAACAATTCAAAACCTTTCGCGTATCCGTTTCCGTTATTATTTGTGTCCGAAACCGTTTTTACCAGTGCATCATATTTTTTGTAAAATACTTCAGTGCGCAGGGTATAGTTTCTGGAAATCAATTGGTAGTTGAGGATATAGTGCGCGGCGCGGGTATAGCCGAGACTTTGTTGGAGAAAAAGAAAATTGTTTTCCGGCTTCTGGTAGAATATCCCGTAGGCGGCGGATACCTGGGCTTTTTCACCTACGCGTTGTGCGAGGGAAAAACGGGGTGCGAGGTTGTATTTTCCCAATAAAGAACTGTATTCCGCACGGATACCGGGTTTTGCGGCCAGCCCGCTTGTGATGTACAGATCGGCTTCAGTGAACAGGGCAGTATAGTTGTCGTTAAGTTTGCCCTGCGCATTTTGTATGAAAGGATTATTGAAAAACTGGCGGTCGCGGTAAAAGAATTGTTCCCCGCCAAAACGGATGGCGCTGAGGCCACCAAACTTCTTTGTAATGACCATTCTCGCCTGGTAGAGTTCTCCCTTCGTATCCACAGAAAAGTTCTGCGCATCCAGTACATCTATGCCTGATGAAGGGGTGGGCTTATTGTCAGGATTTTGCAGTGCTGCTTCAATTTCATCCCTGTTTTTACTGAAGGAAATACCCAGTTCCGAACTCCAGTTGTTGCCCCATCTTTCCCTCCAGGAAACGTTTGAATAGAGGTTCAGGTTATCGAGGGCGAAAGCGTTCTTCAGTCCGGAGGAATCAAGGTTTTCAGAACGCAATCCCAGTTTGGAGAAATTGGAATACGCATACATTTTAACCATACCACCGCGCTTTGTTTTGATCCTGAAGTTGCCTTCAATATTATGGAACTGCGGCACTTTAAAATAGTCGGGTTGTTGCTTCACCACTTTGAAATAGGGCAACAGATTGGTATAACTGTAATTGATACCCCAGGATGATTTTTTATCTTTTGAAAGGTGCTGAAAACCACCGTTCAGTCCTACCGTTGAAACACCGATATCAGCGGAAGATTTTTCCGGCAAATCAATAGACTCCAGGATCAGTGCGGAGGAAAGGGCCTGGCCGTATAAAGCGGAATAACCGCCGCTGCTGAATACTGTTCCTTTAAAAAGAAAGGGAGAAAAGCGCCCACGTTGCGCGATATTGGGCACACTTGAAAAGAAGGGGTTGTTCACCATGGTGCCATCAATAAATGTTTTGGCTTCATAGCCTGCGCCACCTCTTACAAAGAGGCCTTCAGTTTCCCCGATCTGCTGTGTTCCCGGCAATGTGCGGATGGCGGAAGTAATGTCTGCGTTCGCGCTGGCTGTAGTCACGATATCCAGTGAAGTGAGCACGGTACCACGCTTCTTATCACCTGCTTCAAAGCTGCCCGCGGTAATCACCACGGCTTTGAGTTCATCCTGGTTTTCCTTTAAAAGAATGGTGAGCGGCACGATGGCGGAATCCAGGTTCAACTGGTCGATCCAGTCTTTGTAACCGGGCGCTTTCACTTCCATAATAAACTTCCCTTTTTCGGTGGTGGAGAAGCTGAATTGACCCAAAGAATCGGATGTGGCGCCATCATACGAATCCTGGAGGGCGATGGCCGCACCTTTTACAGGGCGCCCTTTCTGGTTAATCACTTTTCCCTGAACCACTTGCTGGGCTTGTGTTCGGGAGCAGAAAAGCAGTAGTATGAGTAGTGTTAGGATTGGTTTCAATGCCAAATTTTTATCGAATGTAAACTAGTTTACAATATAAACCAAATAGAGAGCGGCAATTTGTATAATATTTTTTGCACATGCGTTTGACGAGGCTGAGACTCCAGCATACGAACAGGAAATAGTCAGGGGGCCGCGAATTAAGGTATCGCCAGGCTTCAGATAGCCAAGCTTACAAGCAAGGCAAGTTCCCTACTTTCATCCCTTCCGCTAACGATTCAACTACAAATACATAGTTGTACAGGAATTCATTTCCTGCATTAACAATAATTATACGGCTGGAGGTACTGGCCATACTCGTGATTGAGTAAACCAGCATGAGATTATCCCTAACCTCAACAGCGTTCAATAGAAGACAACCTTAAACAGGAATACGAAAGCTAAGGGATACCGCAAATAAGCTTTCTGTAACTGGGAATTTGCTGCAAACATGAGTACCATAGCCCATCGGAGATTCCCGCTAAAGTCATTTCAGTAACCCTGTCGGATAATTCATAATAAGATTGAATTTATGTAAGCGCACTTTCTTTAAAGTTTGTCCGGTACATACAAGACAGTCGCTCAACATGCTTTGTGTATTTTGATAGAGATCGCCGCAAACCTAAAGCATTATATACTATGAGGGATTTGCGCTGAAATAGTTTCGTTATTCTTTGGAAATCGCAACTAAAGTTGTGGCGGTAACCGATGGAAGCTTACCGCTAACAAACTTTCGGTAGATTATGGGAGATTATCACTTCGTGATTGCGCTAACGTATGGGAGATTGCCACTTCGTGGCAATAGGAATGCCGGAACTAAGAATAGCCCCGGCTTTAGCATCCGTACCCTTTAAATAGTAGGCGTTTAAACTGAAACTGGTTTCAGTCTATAATATGTTGTTGATCTGTTGTTTGCTCGAAAAAACAGCGCTGAGCACATTCATGACGCTGCACACGGGTTGGCACATGAAACGATGTATCATTTTCTTTGGGTTTCTGATATAACTATCCCTTGCGGGAATACAATAAAAAGGTAAACAGGAAAATTGGAAGCGGGGAATTTCAGTAGATAATTGGGTACGGAGGATTAGTATGACACAAAGATGTAAATCATTTTTGAATTGTGCAAGCATCCTCTTAAAAAAATTAAGCCCCGCCACCAAAGCTACAGGCAGTGGTGACGGGGCT
>CAMLRX010000166.1 GCA_946482545.1 uncultured Flavihumibacter sp.
AGTTTATCGCCGGCCTGAAGTCCTGCTTTATCAGATGGCCCGCCTTTCAATACATTCACCACATTCACGGTATCACTGAATACCTGGAACTCCACGCCAATGCCATCAAAGTTCCCCATCAGGTCGGCGTTCGTGTTCTTTAAGTCGGAAGCGGGGATAAAAACGGAATGGGGATCGAGGTGCATGAGCATTTCCCGGATGGCATCATCGCCCAGGGTATCGGTATTGATAGGATCCACATATTTTAACCGGACCAGGTCGAGCACCTCCTGTAGTGGCGATTTTTTTTCCATTCTGAAAAAACTTCCTGCCGTATTCGTATTCTCCCGCAACCTGTATCCCAGGTACATGCCTGCCACCATCACCAATGCAAACAAAGCGGGCAACCATACCTGTAGTTTTCTATTGTTCATTTTCTGCGCTTTCGGTAACTTGACTTAATATTGGTGCGAATTTCACTATTTAATTTTATATAATCATGCCACCTGTAAAATTGATCGCCGATAGCGGGGCTACGAAAACAGAATGGTGTTTGCTGAAGAATGGCAGGAAAAAGACCGTGCTTACCGGCGGCATAAGTCCATACCTGATGGATGTGGAAACGATATCCGCGCTTTTGATGAAGGAACTGTGGCCTTCGGTGAAGCAGGCGGAAGTGGAAGAAGTATATTATTACGGAACCGGTTGCGGTAATCCTGAAAATGCCAAAAAGGTGCAAAAGGCGCTGAAAAGTATTTTCAAAGGAGCGAAAACAACTGTAGATACAGATATGATGGCCGCCGCCCGTGCTTTGTGCGGCAATGAAAAAGGCATCGCCTGCATATTGGGAACGGGTTCCAATTCCTGTTACTTCAACGGGAAAAAGATCGTGAAGAATAACCCGGCCCTGGGCTTTATACTGGGAGATGAGGGGAGTGGTGCTTACTTGGGTAAAAAGGTTATTCAATATTATTTATATAAAACATTCGACGCGCAGTTGCACGAAGCATTTGAACTGCGTTTCAACACCACGCACCACGAAATCCTCGACCGGGTGTACAAACAGCCTTTGCCCAACAAATACCTTGCTTCATTCACGGCTTTTCTCGCCGAGAACCGCGGGCATTACATGATTGAAAATATTATTGAAGATGGGCTGGGCGATTTTATTTTCCAGCATTTGTACAAATACAGGGAGTCCTGGTTGTATCCCATTCACTTTGTTGGTGGCGTGGCGTATGGTTTTAAAGATGTTTTGAAGGAACTTTGCGATAGTTACGAGCTGGAGCTGGGCCGGGTACTGCAAAAACCCATGGATGGCCTGGTTAAATTCCACCAGTAACCTGGAACTATGCACGATATTGAACCTTTTTACAACTGGAGGCATTTGTACACCAGTGAAGATGATCCCAGGTCCCCATTCTATGGCCGGGAATACAGTGAGTTTGTGTTTACCCAAACCGTTTACAATTATTATATCCATCCGCAATGGGATGAGTTTGGCGCGTACAATCTTTATATGAAGCTCTTGTTCGTGGATTACGAATCAGGCTTCGCGGTGATCGAACTGATCGGGGAATGGAACGATGCCGTAGAGAACGATGTAATGACGCTGAAGCGGGAAGTGACGGACAAACTGGAAACTGAAGGCATCTTTAAATTCATTCTGATTGCTGAGAATGTGCTCAACTTCCACAGCAGCGACAGTGAGTATTATGAAGAATGGTACGAAGAAGTTTCAGAAGAAGAAGGCTGGGTGGTGATCCTGAATATGCCCGAACAAACACAATACGATTTTAAAAGGGCCCGCCTCACACGGTATGTT
Source organism: uncultured Flavihumibacter sp. (assembly GCA_946482545.1). Next base: position 1,805 of record CAMLRX010000166.1, read on the forward strand.
GAATTGATGGAACAGCCCAACTGGCGTACGTTCCAGCCCAATTATCTTTTCTCGATCATCGATCAGCAAATCGGCAACAGGCTTACGTAAACAGAAAAACAAACAACCGTTTGTTTTTGTCTTTTTTCTGAAATTTCCAAAAAATATTTTGCGCCTTCGTATTAGTTCATAACTTTGGTGGTATAATAAAGCAACGATCAGAATGAACCTGAGCAAAGCGTTTACCGGATTTTATTTTTACTTCTACTTTTTTACAAGTGGACCGGGACCGCTTTATGTAAGGTGAATCGAATAAAAATACCAAACGTAAAAAGTCCCGGCCAACCGCCGGGACTTTTTGTTTTAATACCATTATGCAGAACAGAGTATCCATACAAGGTTATGAAGGAAGTTTCCACCAGGAAGCCGCTGAAAAATTCTACGGAAAACAAGTGGAAGTGATTCCCTGCGCCACTTTCAGGGAAGTGGTGCGCGTAGCCTCTTCTAAAAAAGAATCTGAAGGCGCGGTGATGGCCATCGAAAATTCCATTGCCGGAAGTATCCTTCCGAACTATAACCTGCTGCAGAAAAGCAGTCTGCGCATTGTAGGAGAAGTGTACCTTCATATCCGCCAACACCTGATGGCCAATCCGGGAGTAACGTTGGAGGATATACGAGAAGTGCATTCGCATCCCATGGCGCTCCTCCAGTGTACCGATTACCTCGATAAACAAAGCTGGAAACTGGTGGAAACGGAAGATACCGCGCTCAGCGCAAAACACATCCACCAGCACCGCATGAAACACGCGGCGGCCATCGCCAGTAAACTCGCCGCGGAACTTTTTAACATGGAGATCATCACGCCCAATATTCATTCCATTAAAAACAATTACACCCGTTTTCTGATTCTGAAAAGAGAGAACGAAGCGGTTACCGACGAGGCTTCCAACAAGTCGTCGTTGTATTTTCATACCGATCATTCGCAGGGAAGTCTGGCGAAAGTGCTTACTAAAATCGCTGACCACGGCATCAACCTCAGTAAACTTCAATCTTTCCCGATCGCCGGTTCCGAATGGAAATATTCCTTTCATGCCGATATGGAATTCGATTCTATGGACCAGTTCCATAAAACGATTGAAGCCATTAAGCCCATCACCAACGATCTTAAAGTGTACGGTGTTTATAAAAAAGGACAGAACCCGGCCACTTCATAATATTCAAGGCAAGCAAAACAAAACATGCAAACAGCGAACAGACTCAATGGCATCGGCGAATACTATTTCTCCGCCAAACTCAGGGAGATCGAGGAACTGAACAAGGCCGGCAAAGCCGTGATCAACCTCGGAATCGGTAGTCCCGATCTGCCCCCGCATCCCGAAGTGATCCGGGTACTCCAGGAAGCATCGGCACAACCGGAAAACCATGCTTACCAGGGGTATAAAGGCATCCCCCAACTACGGAATGCCATGGCCGACTGGTACCAACGCGCTTACGGGGTGGAACTGAATCCCGATACGGAAGTACTGCCGCTGATAGGATCGAAGGAAGGCATCATGCACATTTGCATGACCTACCTCAACGAAGGAGATATGGCGCTGATCCCGGATCCCGGTTATCCTACTTATGCCAGCGCTGTAAAACTGGCCGGAGGTGTTCCGCTGACTTACGAACTGAACGCTGAAAGCAACTGGCAGCCTGATTTTGAAGCCATCGAACAACAGCTTACACCGAAGGTGAAACTGATGTGGGTGAATTACCCGCACATGCCCACCGGGCAATTACCAGAGCCTGCATTTTTTGAAAAGCTGATTGCTTTCGGGAAGAAGAACAATATCCTGATCTGCCACGACAATCCATATTCTTTCATCCTGAACGACCATCCGGTAAGTCTTTTATCATTGCCTGGGGCAAAAGATACCGTGCTGGAACTGAACTCGCTCAGTAAAAGTCACAATATGGCCGGCTGGCGCGTGGGTATCCTCGCCGGGAACGCGCAGCGCATCCAGGAAGTGCTTACGTTCAAAAGTAATATGGACAGTGGGATGTTTAAACCGCTGCAACTGGCCGCAGCAAAAGCTTTGAGCCTTGGTGAAGACTGGCACAAAGACCTGAACCGGCAATACAAAGAACGCCAGGTGAAAGTATTCGAGCTGATGGATGAACTGGGTTGTACCTACGATCCCCAACAGGCGGGTATGTTTGTTTGGGCATCTATCCCGGATGAATACGAAAGCGGCTTTGAATTGAGCGATAAAATTTTGCAGGAAGCATCGGTATTTATTACCCCTGGCGGCATTTTTGGAAAGGGTGGAAATCGCTACATCCGCATCAGTTTGTGCAGTCCGGTGGAAAGGTTTGAACAGGCGCTGCGCCGCATCAAAGCAACAGAAAAGGTATGAACGCTACAATAATTGGCATTGGATTGATAGGCGGTTCCATGGCGCTGGCGCTGAAGGAGAAAGGATTGTGCGCGAAAGTGATTGGGGTAGACAACAACCCCTGGCACCAGGAAAAGGCCCTGGAACTTGGACTGGTAGATGAAGTGCTGCCATTGGAAAAAGCCGTTCCGCAAAGCGATCTCGTTATCCTTGCGGTTCCGGTAAACGCAGCCGTAGGCCTTCTTCCTCAGATACTTGACCTGGTAACCGGTCAGGTGGTGATGGATGTCGGTTCCACGAAACATTCCCTCATACAGGCGGTTGCCGCACACGATAAGCGGGGTCGTTATGTGGCCACACATCCCATGTGGGGAACAGAATACAGTGGGCCAGAAGCCGCGGTGAGCGGAGCATTCAGTAAAAAGGCCACCGTCATCTGCAACAAAAGCGAAACGGATGCGGACGCCGTTGAAATGGTGGAGCAACTGTATGGCGCACTGGGCATGCACCTGGTGTATATGGAAGCCAATGCGCACGATACACACGTAGCTTACGTGAGCCATATTTCACATATCACTTCCTTCGCCCTTGCCAATACGGTACTGGAGAAGGAAAGGGAAGAAGACGCCATCTTCGAGCTCGCCAGTGGTGGTTTTGAAAGTACCGTGCGGCTTGCAAAAAGCAACCCCGATATGTGGGTGCCCATTTTTCAGCAGAACCGGGATAACGTACTGGATGTGCTGAACGAACACATCTCACAACTCAGGAAATTCAAGGCATGTCTTGAAAAAGAGAACTGGGATTATCTGAAAGAACTGATAGAAGGAGCAAACGGCATCAGGAAGATCGTGGACAGGAAATTTTGAGGTGTATCCAAAATTCAAAATTCCCTATCCCCCTTAAAAAAGGTACCTTTGCGCAAATTTTAATATATGATCACATTTGAAGGGTTGGGGCTGGATGCAAGGCTCGTACAGGCTACGGACGCACTTGGATTCCAAAACCCGACACCCATCCAGGAGAAGGCTATTCCGGTTTTATTGAGCGGAACGAAGGACCTGGTTGGTTTGGCACAAACAGGAACGGGTAAAACGGCGGCATTCGGCCTCCCCCTGCTGCATCTGATAGATGCACAAAAAAAACACCCGCAGGCATTGGTGGTTTGTCCCACCAGGGAACTTTGCCTGCAGATCGTGAAGGAACTCGAGCTCTTTAAAAAATTCATGGCCGGCGTGCATGTGGCAGCCGTATATGGAGGAACTTCCATCGGACAACAAATCCGCGACCTGAAAAGAGGCGCGCACATTGTAGTGGCCACCCCCGGTAGATTGATAGACCTGATTGAAAGGAAAGCGGTGAACCTGGAAGAAATTCAATACGTGATCCTGGATGAAGCAGATGAAATGCTGAACATGGGCTTCCAGGACGATATCGAATTCATCCTGAAAAATACGCCCAACAGGGAAAGTACCTGGTTGTTCAGCGCAACCATGCCACCTGAAATCAGAAGGGTAAGTAAGAAGTACATGGACAATCCCGTGGAAGTGCAGGTAGGTAAAGTGAATACGGCGAACGTGAACATCGACCACCAGTATTTCGTAACGAATGCACAACACCGTTATGAAACCCTGAAAAGACTGATCGATTTCAACCCGGGCATCTATGGCATTATCTTCACCCGTACAAAGGCCGACGCACAGGAAATCGCGGAACGCCTTACAAGAGAAGGTTACGATATCGACGCATTGCATGGAGATCTTACCCAGCAACAACGTGATAAAGTGATGGGCCAGTTCAGGGACAAAAGCCTGCAACTGCTGATCGCGACCGACGTTGCGGCAAGAGGAATTGACGTGAAAGAAATTTCACACGTCATCAACTACGAACTGCCTGACGACATCGAAGTGTACACGCACCGCAGTGGCAGAACCGGAAGGGCAGGACATACAGGGGTTTGTATCTCGATTGTGCACTCCCGCGAAGTGGGAAAAATCAGGCAGATCGAAAGGATCGTGCAGGCACAGTTCCATAAAATGGAAATTCCTACAGGAAAAGATGTATGCCGCAAACAGTTCTTCTATTTCATGGACAAACTCCTGCAAACCGATATCAGTCATGGGGATTATGAAACTTATGTTCCCATGCTGGAAGAGAAGTTCGCCGATGTATCCAAAGAAGATGTATTGAAGCGCGTGGCCGCCATGGAGTTCGATCGCTTCCTCAAATACTATGAGAATGCCGAAGACCTGAACGTGCGTGCACGTGAAAGAGATTTTGGCGGAAGAGAACGTGGTGCAGACAGGTTCGACAGCGGTAGAAAAAGGGATACCCGTGGCCGCGAATTTGGTGGCAATGGCGATTATGCCCGCCTGTTCGTGAACCTCGGTACCAAAGACGGATTCTACAAAGCAAGTTTCCTCCAGTTCATCCTGGATATGAGCGACCTGAAAAAGCAGGTCCTGGGAAGGATTGATATGAAGGAGATGAACAGTTGGGTGGAAGTGGAAAAATCGTTCAGTGAAAAGATGATCCGTGCCATCGACGGGAAAACCTACCGTGGCCGCCGCATCCGGATGAACGATGCCAACAGCCGATAAATTACAATTCACAAACATATGCAAGCAACAGCAACACAAGCGACCGACCTCACACAGTTACTCAAAAAACGCCCCCTGGTGATCTCAGGACCCTGCAGCGCCGAAACGGAAGAGCAGGTACTGGAAACCGCCACCAGGCTGGCAGCCACCGGGAAAGTGGACATGCTCCGCGCCGGTATCTGGAAACCCCGCACCCGCCCCGGAAGTTTTGAAGGGATCGGTACAAAAGGGCTTCCCTGGCTGCAACAGGCCAAAAAACTTACCGGCCTCCCCACCACCGTAGAAGTGGCTACAGGTAAGCAGGTGGAAGATGCCCTCCACTTTGGCGTGGACGTTCTGTGGGTAGGCGCCCGTACCACCGTGAACCCCTTCAGCGTGCAGGAAGTGGCCGATGCGCTCCGTGGCTCTAACGTGCCCGTGCTCATCAAAAACCCCATTAACCCTGATCTGGAACTGTGGACAGGTGCCGTGGAAAGGATCGCCAAAGCAGGCATCTCCACCATCGGACTCATCCATCGCGGCTTCAGCGCTTATGGCAATACCGATTACCGCAATGCCCCCATGTGGCACATGGCCATTGAAATGAAACGCCGTAACCCGGAACTGATGATGGTGTGCGACCCTTCCCACATCTGCGGAAGAAGGGATATCCTGTTGGATGTTGCACAAAAGGCAATTGACCTCGACTTCGATGGCCTCATGATCGAAAGCCATATCGATCCCGATAACGCGTGGAGCGATGCCAAACAGCAGATCACACCGGAAAAACTGGCTGAAATGCTCGGCGAAATCAAATGGCGCCACGAAACCACAACTGAAAAAGAATTCATCACCAACCTGGAAAAGCTCCGCGAGCAGATCAACCATATTGATGATGAACTGATGCAGTTGCTGGGACAAAGGATGAAGATCGCCGATAAGATCGGTACTTATAAAAAAGAGAACAACATCACCATCCTCCAAACCAATCGTTGGAACGAAATTCTGGAAAGGGCCGCCAATAAAGGCGAAAAACTTGGTCTGAGCCGTGAGTTCATCACCAAGTACTTCGATGCCGTTCACATGGAAAGCATCAACCGCCAGAACAAAATCATGAACGACTAGTTAAGGATGGAAAAAAAGACGATTCAATTTTCCCGCGCCACCACCAGTTTCTACTTCTCCGGAAGTTTTGCCGAGTTGGAAAAACTGACTTCGAGGAACAATACGATCCTGGTTACAGACGAAAATATTTTTGCCGCGCACGGTAAAAAATTCAAAGACTGGAACACGATTGTGCTGAAAGCCGGTGAACAATACAAGGTACAGGCTACGGTAGATTCCGTGATCGACCAGATGATCGCGATGAAAGCCGACCGTACCACCACATTGGTAGGAATAGGCGGTGGCGTGGTAACCGATATGGCCGGGTATATTGCAGGAATTTATATGCGGGGCATACGCTTCGGCTTTCTCCCCGCATCTATTCTCGCAATGGTGGACGCTTCCATTGGTGGAAAAAACGGCATTGATGTTGGCGTGTACAAAAATATGGTGGGCATGATCCGGCAACCGGATTTCCTGCTGTACGATGTAAGCCTGCTCAAAAGTCTGCCCAACGAAGAATGGGTGAATGGTATGGCGGAAGTGATCAAACACGCCGCCATTAAAGATGCACCGATGTTCAAAATGCTGGAAGAAACCAGTTTGCCGACCCTGAAAAAAGACGAGGCGCTGCTCTCAAAACTCATCCGCCGGAACGCGTTGCTGAAAACCAAAGTGGTGCAGGAAGATGAATTTGAAAAAGGGGAGAGAAGGCTGCTGAACTTCGGTCACACCATTGGTCATGCTATCGAAAACATGTATGAACTGAAACACGGCCATGCCGTGGCGATTGGCATGATGGCGGCGGCAGGCATATCGGAAAAACTTACAGGGTTCAAAGAATCTGATCGTCTTTCCAAACTGATCCGTAAATACAGGTTGCCGCACCAACTTGAATTTGATAAAAACAAAGCGCTGGAAATACTGGGAATGGATAAAAAACGGGAAAAGGATACCATGAATTTTGTGTTGCTGCAAAAAACCGGTAAAGCCGTTGTACATCCCATTCCTATGCCCGAATTAAAGGAAATTGTTCTGGCGCTGTAAAACATAGCTACGATGCAGGTTACCATACAACCGGGGGCACTCTCCGGAAACCTACGCGCTCCTGCTTCCAAAAGTTCCATGCAACGGGCATGCGCAGCCGCATTGCTTTGCAAAGGAACCACGGAGATACTGAATCCCGGCCATTCCAATGATGATATGGCCGCCATGGATACCATTACCAGACTTGGCGCTGAAATCGAAAAATCGGATGATAAGATTGTGGTGAAAAGCAAAGGCATTCAACCATTATCTGATACCATTTTTTGCGGGGAATCCGGGCTCGGTATCCGCATGTTCACGCCCCTGGTGGCATTAAGTGAACGCGCACTCCGTATTGATGGAACGGGCAGTTTGCGTACCCGTCCCATGAACTTCTTCGATGAGATTCTTCCTAAACTGAAAGTGAATATTCAGTCCCAGCAAGGGAAACTCCCCCTCGATATCCAGGGGCCTTTGCAACCGGCGGACATTAGGGTAGACGGCTCCCTCAGCTCACAATTCCTGACCGGCTTGCTGATGGCCTATTCCGCCGCAGGCGCTTCGGATGTTTCCATTCATGTAAACGAACTGAAGAGCAGACCGTATATCGATCTAACGTTATCGGTGATGCGCAGTTTTGGCATGAAAGTGCCAGAGAACAGAAACTACGAAAGTTTTTATTTTGATACCAATACCGTTGCCACCAATGCTTC
>CAMLRX010000167.1 GCA_946482545.1 uncultured Flavihumibacter sp.
GCCTTTCTTTTCTCCTAATACCATGATGGAAGTGCTGAATCCATTTGCCAGTTCCGCACTTGGACCGAATACGGTTACGCTTGATAAACCTGTGGCCGGATAACCAGTTGCCGGGTTGATGATGTGCGAATACCTTTTCCCATTGATTTCAGCGTACTTTTCATAACTGCCGGAAGTAACCGCGGCTTCGGATTTTTCGAGTGGAATGACGGCGTACAGGTCACCGCGGTTGAACGGATGCGCGAGCCCGATCATCCAGGGGCTGCCATCAGGTTTTCTGCCCCAGGTATTCATATCGCCCGATCCGTTTACGATGCCTGCGTTCACCCCGCGCGCCAGCATCATTTCACGACACCTGTCTGCCGCGTAACCTTCTCCCAGCGCGCCAAAGCCGATCTTCATGCCTTTTAACTTCAGGAAGATGGTGGAATGGACCGTATCCACTTCAATGTTCCGGTAGCCCACTTTGGCCTTCGCTTTTTTCACCGCTGCGCGGGAAGGCATTTCCATTTCGGAACCATCGAATTTCCAGATTTTTTCCATGGCCGCGAAACTGATATCGAAGGCACCGTTCGTTAGTTTAGATAGTTCCAGCGCCCGTTGTGTGAGGGCGATCACTTCTTTATCGACTTTCACCGGCGCGATGCCCGCCTGTTGGTTCACGCGTGAAACCTGCGTTGTATCTATCCAGTCGGAGATCAGGTATTCTATCCTTTTTATTTCCGCGATAGCGTCATTAATATGCGTTTCTGCTTTCAGCGAATCTTCCGCCACAATCGTAATGTCGAACCTTGCGCCCATCAGTTTTACGGTGCGGCTGCGCAGGGTTTGTGCTTCGGAAAGATGGCAGAAGCACAGACCCAGGATCAAAAAGAAATATTTCATCACGCGAAGTTGGGAAGAAAAAACCATCAGTACATGTTTTTAATCAGCCTGCCCAGTTTTTTCAGGGCCTGCTCTGTTTTTGGATTCCAGTGCACGCCGTAACTGAGGCGCATGCAGTTGTTGAACTGGTTGTGTAAAGTGAACATGCGTCCGGGCGCGATGCTGATGTTCTGCTTTAGCGCGGCATGATATACCTCTACCGTATCAATTTTATGGTCGAGTTCCAGCCAGAGGATGAAGCCGCCGTTAGGGCGACTCACTTTTGTGGTATCCGGAAAATAATTTTCGATGGTGCTGATGAACCGCAGACTGTTATGATGCAGTGTACGCCGCAGGTTACGCAGGTGGTGTTCATAGCGGCCCTTCTCCAAAAAGTTCGCCACCACTTCCTGGGTAATGGTGGTGGAAGAGATGGAATGGGTCATTTTCAGGTGGATGATCTTCTCTTTGAATTTTCCCGGCGCCACCCAACCCACACGGTAACCCGGCGCCAATGTTTTGGAAACGGAACCGCACCACAAAACAAGTCCGGCCTCATCGAATGCCTTGCACGGTTTCGGACGGGAAGCGCCGAAATATACTTCTCCGTAAAGATCGTCTTCGATCAACGGAATGCCTTTCTCGGCGAGCATGCGCACCACAGCTCTTTTGTTTTCCTCCGGCATACAGGACCCCAAGGGATTGTTGAAATTGGTAATGAGCAGGCATACATTTATTTGGGGCAACACTTTTTTCAGGGCATCAGGATCAACCCCCGTGAGCGGATGCGTGGGCAATTCCAGTACATTCAGTTGCAGACTTTTCGCTAGTTGAAGAATACCAAAATACACCGGGCTTTCCACAGCAATGGTATCGCCGGGTTTGGTGGTGGCCATCATACAATAGGAGAGCGCGTTCATGGTACCCGCGGTGGTAACCACTTCTTCATCGGTAAGACTACCACCCCAGGTGAAGGACCAGCGCGCGATGTCGCGGCGCAGCTTCAGGTTACCCTGGATGTCTTCGTAACCAGTTCCGCCTCCGGGCAAACTGCGCAACGCTTCTACAAAACCTTTGTTCAGTTTGGCCACGGGCAGCAGTTGCTCGTCGGGCACACCAAGTGATAAACGGACTATAGACGGATCGTTCAACGAATGGTACACTTTCCCGATCAGGGCTTCCATATCAGAGAAATTCACGGTAGCCGAAGGCGTGCTCATGCCCGGAATGGAAAGTTTTTTCTTCAGCGCCGCACTCACAAAGAACCCGGATTGCGGCCTGGATTCAATCATACCCTTCCGCTCTAATTCAAGATAGGCTTGCGTTGCGGTGTTCATGCTTACACCCTGTTCGCTGCACACCGTGCGGAGGGATGGAAGTTTGTCGCCGGGTTTCAATACCTCGTTCCGAATCTGCTTTTCGAGGGCGGTGGCGATGCCTTCGTATAAAAGTTCTTTTTTCATAATCTAAACTGTACTCGTTAAAAGTATGAAAATTGTATCTGTTGTCGTCTTTGTATTTTAAGGAATTTTGAACGGGAATTATATGATAGCTGCCGGGAAAAACTTAGTAAATCGAGCATTATGAACAAAGCATTAACACGTGCGTACCTTGCGCTGGCATTGGTATGCGTAGTTTGGGGTACAACTTATTTTTTCCTCCGGATCGGCGTGGAAACCATTCCTCCGTTTCTATTTTCCGGAGTACGGCAGATGATTGCGGGCGGGCTGCTTATCGCGTTGCTGGCGTTCAGTGGTAATTTAAAAGGATTCAACTGGAAAGTGCTGCTGCATCAATCCATTCCGGGCATCCTGATGATCTCATTGGGCAACGGGGTCGTGGGGTGGAGCGAACAGTTCATCCCCAGCGGACTCGCGGCGCTCATCGTTTCTATTATGCCCGTGTATATCGTGTTCATCGCATTTGTTTCCGGGGCCGACCGCCGCGCATTGAATGGCAGTATCCTGTTGGGGTTGTTCCTGGGTTCTTTGGGCATCGTGCTCATGTTCAGCGATAACCTTTCCGACCTTGCCAATCCCAGCTACTTCTCCGGCATGGTGATGGCCTTCATCGCCGCGCTGGCCTGGGCTTCAGGAAGTGTTTATTCCAAATACCGGCCTTCTGGCGCAGGCGCTATGGTGAGCGCGGCCGCGCAAATGATTTCCGGCGGATTCTTCCTGCTGCTGATGAGCTTTTTCCTGGATGATTATTCCAGGCTGAAACATGTTTCTTCAGAAAGCATCTGGTCGTTGGTATACCTTATTGTTGCGGGCTCCTTGTTAACCTATCCCTGCTTTATTTATGCGCTTGAAAAATTACCGGTAGGACTTTCTTCTATCTACGCCTACATCAATCCCTTCATCGCTTTGTTACTGGGCTTCTTTTTCCTGGGAGAGAAACTTACCTGGATCACATCGCTCGCCCTGCTGGCCGCGGTGGGCGGGGTGTTCTTCATCAACAGGGGATACCGCGTTCCACGCATTGAAAAGAATAAAATAGCCGTTAGTAAAATCTGATGATATGCAAACTGATCTTACCATAAAAGAAACAATACCAGCCGAATTGGTGCTGGAAGATTTCCAACCTGAATTCGCCATTCATTTTGAACGCCTGAACAAGGCATGGCTGAACAAATATTTTGTAGTGGAACCCATTGATGAATATGTGCTTACGCATCCGGAAGAAGCGATCCTGAACGATGGTGGTGCGATACTTTTTGCCCGGTATGGAAAGGATATCATTGGAACCGTAGGATTGAAAAATCTGGGTAACGGTGTAATGGAACTCACCAAAATGGCCGTGGATGAAAGGTTTCAGGGACTTGGGGCTGGGAAGTTCCTATGCAGGAATGCGATTGAAAAAGCGAGGAAAATGAAAGTGGAGAAGCTCATATTGTACTCACAAACAAAGTTGGAAACGGCGCTGGCTATTTACCGTAAGCATGGGTTCGTGGGTATTCCTTTGGAACCTGGGAAATACAAGCGGGCGGATGTAATGATGGAACTGGTGTTGTGAAGTTGTCTTAAGTGAAGCGGGCGTATTTTTTAGATACGCCCGCAAAATCATAGAATAGAACTGCTTTATTTTTGAATGATAATTTTACTGTTGTAGAGCATATTTTCACCATCGTGCAATTGCGCGAAGTACAGGCCATTCTTTATATTTTCCGGAAGTGTTACCTGTAGCAAAGCAGCCCCTGCCTGTGCATTCAATTGTTTAGAGAATAGTTTCTTTCCCATAGCATCATAGAGGTTCAGCACGAGTGTTTTATTTTTGTCGCTGTTCAACTGCACTTGCATAAGGTTTCCCGTAACGGGGTTCGGCGTGATCTGTGCGGATGTACTGCCATCAAGGGATACTTTTAATATTTTGCTGTATTCGAAAGAGCCGTCTGTATTTACGGATTTCAACCGGTAAAAATTGTTTCCTTTCATTGGTGAAGGGTCTGCCCAACTGTAATGGAATTCGTTCAGGCCGTTTGCGACTGCAGGAACCGTTCCCACTTTAATAAACCTGCGGCTGTTTTCACTTCTTTCCACATCATAGGTGAGTACATTACTTTCGTTGAAAGCCGTCCATTTCAGGTCTATTTCATTCTCCCTTTTATTTGCGCGGAGGTTGGCGATATCCACCGGTAGGATGCCGAGGTTCACCATACGCACCACCTGGTTACTGTATTCAACTATATACATGTTGCCCAGCGAATTAAATGCCAATCCAAAGGGGTTAGCCAACTGAGCCGAAGTGGCCAGTCCTCCTTCACCGCAAGGCGCAGCGCCACAATTGCTTTTGGTAATACCTGCGACTGTGGTAATGATTCCGGTAGCTTTGTCAATTTTTCTTATGGCGGAATTGGAAGCGTCAGCTACGTAAAGGTTATCATCAGGGCCAACACGCAGCGAGAAGGGGGATGTATGCCGGGCTGCGGTTGCCAGTCCGCCATCACCACACGGTGAAGTACTGCAACTCGACCGTAGAACACCAGAATAGGTGGATATTATGCCTGTGGTCATGTTGATTTTCCTGACGGAGTGGTTACCGTATTCCACGACATATAAGTTGCCTTCGGAGTCGAAATCCAGCCCGGAAGGACCATTAAATTGTGCCGATGTGGCGGCGCCTCCGTCTCCGCATGGGGCTGTTGTACAGGAAGATTTCATTGTGCCCGCCACCGTGGTAATAATCCCGGTAGTCTTATCCACTTTCCGGATCACATGGTTACCGTAATCGGCAATGAACATGTTCCCATTGGCGTCGAAGGCTACTCCAATAGGGCTGTTCAATTGCGCCGAGGTGGCCAGTCCGCCATTCCCGCAGGGAGCGGAGGAGCAGGAGCTTCTTAGTGTGCCAGCAACTGTGGAAATGATTCCGGTATTTTTATCGATTTTTCTTATGGCATGGTTACTGAAATCTGCTATATAGATATTTCCATCGCCATCTAATGAAATGCCTCTTGGCCCGTTCAGTCGTGCGGCGGTGGCCAGCCCGCCATCACCACAAGGCGCTTCTGTGCAGCTTGTTCTTTGCTGACCTGCAATAGTAGTGATGATGCCTGTAGCGTAATTAATTTTTCGAATAACATGGTTACTAAATTCTGCGATGTAAATGTTGTTGTCGGCATCTATGGCAATGGCATTGGGACTATAAAGTTTAGCATCCGTAGCGAGCCCGCCATCGCCACAAGGTGCGGTTAAGCAGGATGTCTTCAGCGTTCCGGCAACTGTAGTAATGATCTGTGCATAAGGTTTGTAATAAAAAAGAAGTACGCATAAAACTGCCACAAGCATTTTTCTTTTGCATGTAAAGTTGTTCATTCGGTTGGGTTTAGTTGTTTCTATGGTTTGATTTACAGCAACTACCGAATAAACTATGGTTGATTTTTTCTATTGTGTATTAGGTAAATATATTCGCTTCAATAAGTGTTTTTTCTTATTAAACTTTAATGGGTAACGTTAAGCAGCAAACGTTTTAAACAAATTGGCTGATGGAAGATATAAAAAAAGCGTACCATTTCTGATACGCCTTATTTCTAAACTAAGATTAAGCGGGATTACACCGGAACCACCAGTCTGAATCCGTTCCCGTGAATGTTCACGATCTCGATATTGCTGTCGTCCTTCAGGTATTTTCTCAGTTTGGCGATATACACATCCATACTTCTGCCGTTAAAATAAGTATCGCTGCCCCAGATTTTCTTGAGTGCCTGTTCACGGGGGAGCAAGTCGTTTTTGTGTTCGGCGAGCATTTTCAGCAATTCGTTTTCTTTGGGAGAAAGCGTTTGCATGATACCGTTATGGCTCAGTTCCCTGAGTTTGGGATTGAAATGATAGCTGCCGAGGTCGAACTCCTGGTTCTCGTTCTCTTTGGTTACTTCCTCGTTTCTTTTGAGGATGGCTTTTATTTTCAGCAGGAGTACCTCGCTGTCGAAGGGCTTTGTAATATAATCGTCGGCACCGAGTTTGTACCCGTTGATGATGTCTTCTTTCATGGTCTTCGCGGAGAGGAAGAACAGGGGAATATCGGGGTCCACATCGCGAATTTCTTCGGCGAGGGTGAAGCCGTCCATATTCGGCATCATCACATCCAGGAGGCAGAGGTCGAACTTCTCCCTTCGGAAAGCCGCCAGTCCGAGGATGCCATCCCTTTCCAGGATCACTTCATAATCGTTCAGTTCCAGGTAATTCTTCAGTACCATTCCCAGGTTGGTATCGTCTTCTACCAATAAAATCTTGGCCTTGCTTCCTTCCATAATATAATGATGTTTTAGATGTTACAAATAAAGTTAATTCATTTTTTCACAAGCACGGTAGGCGGATAATGTTTTGTTAAGAGTTGGCTGAAACCTTAACTTGGTGGAAAATAAGTATCTATGTCGAAAAAGGAAGCTTTTTTGCAGTCCATACAGCAGGGATATACATTTAAAGGAGAATTCGTTCCCATTGGTGCAGGGATGTTTGAAGGAGAGGTGGTGCCGGGCGCAACGATCAATCTCCCGCTGAAAACATTGAACCGCCATGGACTCATCGCCGGTGCAACGGGAACAGGGAAAACGAAGACGCTCCAGGTACTCGCCGAAGCGTTGAGTGATGCAAGTGTACCCGTTTTGCTGATGGACATTAAAGGCGACCTGAGCGGTATTGCTGCCTCCGGAACCAGCAATGCGAAAATTGAAGAAAGACACCAGAAAATCAATATTCCTTACAAGCCCACGGCTTTCCCGGTTGAATTGCTTACGCTCAGCGAACAGAAAGGGGCCAGGCTCAGGGCTACGGTAAGCGAATTTGGTCCCGTGCTGTTAAGTAAGATATTAGGACTGAACGATACGCAGGGTGGCCTCGTAGCTATGATCTTCAAATATTGTGACGACAACAAGCTTCCATTGCTCGACCTGAAAGATTTCATTAAAGTGCTCCAGTATATTGGCAACGAAGGCAAGGCTGAACTTGAAAAAGAGTACGGAAAAATATCCACCACTTCCACCGGCACCATTCTCCGGAAGGTGGTCGAGTTGCAGCAACAGGGCGCGGATATTTTCTTCGGTGAAAAAAGTTTCGAAGTCGACGATCTGATGCGCATCTCCGATGACGGCCGCGGTGTAATCAGTGTTTTGCGGGTAACCGATCTCCAGGACCGGCCCAAGTTATTCTCTACTTTTATGCTGCAGTTGCTTGCTGAACTCTATGCTTCCAGCCCGGAGGAAGGTGATCTCGATAAACCCAAACTGGTGCTGTTCATCGACGAGGCGCACCTTATTTTCCAGGAAGCGAGCGACGCGTTGTTGCAACAGATTGAGACCATCATTAAATTGATCCGGTCCAAAGGCATCGGTATCTTCTTTTGTACCCAGAACCCCATGGATGTGCCGCCCGCGGTACTCTCCCAATTGGGCTTAAAGGTACAGCATGCCCTGCGGGCCTTTACGGCTGCCGACAGGAAAGTGATCAAACAAACTGCGGAAAACTATCCTACCACGGAGTTCTACAAAACCGATGAAGTCATCACCCAGATCGGTATCGGGGAAGCGCTGATCACCGTACTCAATGAAAAGGGCATTCCCACACCGCTGGCGCATATCATGCTCTCTGCGCCCCGGAGCAGGATGGATGTGCTTACGGAGGCTGAAATAGATGCAGTGGTAAGCAAATCAAAACTGGCCGCCAAATACAACCAGGTGATCGACTCCGAAAGTGCCTATGAACTGCTCACCGAAAAGCTGAATGAAGCGGCGGAAAAGTCTGCGGAAGTGGAAACAGAAAAGAAAACCTCCAAAAGAAAAGCTGAACCCAAAGAGGAGAGCATTTTCGATAACCCCACCGTAAAGCAGGTGGGCAGAACGGCGGCCAGCATCATCACCCGCACGCTGCTGGGCGCGCTGGGATTGGGTGGCAGAAGTTCTTCCAAAAAGAAGAGCTGGCTCTGAGCGCACTTATTTTAACTGTACATAGCCATCCGGTGTAAGGCGTATCATCAATTCTGATTCCAGGCGCCGGATGGCGCTTTCAGCGGCGCGTTCTCCAAATCGGGCTTCCAGTTTGCTCAGGCATTCCTGCAACAACAATGGTTCCTTTCTCAACTCCGCCATAAGGTATTGCTCCGCTGTGATGACTGCGGAAGGTTGTTCTTTTTTCTTCGCGATACAGTTGTCGCAGATGCCACATGCGGTAATGGTATCGTCACCGAAGTAAACCCCGATTGAAACGGCCCTGCAGGTTTGTTTTCCTGTGGTGAATGCGATCATTTCGGTTATCCTTCTCCGGTACACTTCCTTTCTTTCGAAGTGCCGGGCTGCATTCAGCCTGAATTGTTCCACTGGCACGCGGTTTTTCAGGAAGAACACCTGCGGCATTTCCGGCGCGGGTTCATATTTCACCACGCCGGCGGTATGCAGGCGTTCCAGTTTTTGCACCAGTTCTTCCACGGGCAGCGCGCACAGTTTCGCCAGTTTTTTTTCTTTAATCGTTACCTGGTGGTCGAATATGCCTTCATAGTTCCGGAGCAGGGCCAGCATTACTTCATTCCATTCCGGTTTTGTCTCCTGCACTTCGCGCAGGTAACTCCGGGTGCAGATAAATCCAAGTTTTGAAGGCCTACCGGTCTTTTCATTCAGTTGTATCCATCCATCCTGTGCCAGCGCCTGCAGCGCATGTGCCGTTGTTTGCGGCGACAAAGAAAAGCGTTCAGTAAATGCTGCCAGGTCGAAATCATAATACTTTCCTTCTCCGCTGCCAGCCGGAATCTGGAGGTAATTGACCAGTGCCCGGTACACTTCTGTGATCGTCACTTCCGGTGGGTAGCGGATATCGGGTTGCGCTTCCAGGTCACTGATGTCCTTTGCATTGAACAACAATGCGGCGTAAGCACGTTGCAAGTCCCTGCCCGCTCTTCCGGCTTCCTGGTAATAATTCTCCAGGGTATCCGGCACATCATAATGGACCACGATCCGCACATCTGGTTTATCGATGCCCATCCCAAAGGCATTGGTACACACCATGATCCTTATTTTCCCGGCGATCCATTCCTCTTGTTTGGTGCCTCGTTCATCAGCCGTTAGTCCCGCATGGTAAAAATCTGCGGAAACGGACTGCTGCTGTAACAACAGTGCGATATCTTTTGTCCGCTTTCTGCTTTTACAATACACGATACCTGATCCCGGTACTTTGTTCAGGATATGCAACAGTTCCGGCAACTTGGCATAAGTTTCCTTTAC
>CAMLRX010000168.1 GCA_946482545.1 uncultured Flavihumibacter sp.
GAAGCGAAGCCGCCTTTCTCCGCGAACGCTTCTATCAGCAGGGATTGTACTTCTACCGGAGACTGGTACCAATAGTAGCCCCCGCGGTTGTCTTTCCAGTACATGCCCTCGCCTGGTGTTCTTACCGCATATTGTTTGATGGAATTCAGTACCTGGGCCGCGCGGGAAGGTTCGTTGTTGCGTAGGAGCACCTGCGCGATAAGTCCCTGCACATAACGACTTTGTTTTTGCCAGAAAGTAGCCGACTGCTTACGGTAATAAGTAAGCGCCGTTTGAACTGCTTTATCCGCGGGCTGATCCGGGAAGAAACTGCGCATGTACAAGTGGTACACCTGTTCAGTGTTCAATTGCTGGGCCTCCATTTTCACCTTCTTTTCCAGGAGCAGGTTGTAGTCTTCCAGCAGGCGTAGGTCAAGATAAGCCACTGCTTTGGTCGCCATTTCCTCCAGTTCGTTTTGCAGGGAGGTGGGCACCATGCCGTTCTTTTTCAACCGGCCAATTCCGGTGGTGATATACTGCGTGATATACCTGTTATCGGGACCATTCGGGAACCAACTGAATCCGCCATTGGGTGTTTGCAAGGCTTTCAGTTCAGACAAAGCCTGTTGCATATCGTCTTCCACCGCGGCCATGTTCAGTAAAAACCGCAGCCTGCGCATTCTTTCCTGCTGATCGCCTGATTCCAGTACCCAGGGCGTTTCTTCCAGGAGGATATTTTTCAGTTCAGGATTTTTTTCCAATGGGCTTGTTAATGCCGCTGAATCTCCTTTCAGCCAGGTTTCGATCACCGTTTTCAGTCGGGGCGACTTTTTGAAGATCGCCGCACCAATGGCCTGCGCGTACAATTTATTGAACCAGCTATCTGCTGAGGGATAAGCAGGCGTATGCAAGGAAGGAAGCGCCTGTACCACATACCAGGTGGGATTTGAAGTAAATTCCACGGTGAGCCGCTGGTGTTGTAGTGTTTCGCTTTCCCCGCTCTTTTTCAGCTTATCCCAACTGATTTTTTTCACGCTATCACCCTGTAGAAACACCGGCAATGTTTCGGTTACCAGCAGTTTATTCGCCAATACAGGCAATATGGTTTCTTCTCCATCAGTATGGTCCCCGGCTCGGGCGATCATCCTTACCACCAAAGGCTTCGCGTATTGATAAGGTATCTGGATGCTGAAACGAACCGCAGCCGATCCTTTGGCCTTTGCCGTGAAATACTGGTTGGGCATCACATTCTGGAACCAGCCATCCACCGGCTTGCGCGTATCTGCGTCCAGTAGTTGAAGTTCCACCTGGCCAGTCATTTCCTTATCGGTGAGGTTGGCGATTTTAGTACTGAGGTCAATCCTGTCGCCCTCCCGGAGGAAACGTGGAAGATTGGGTTGCAACATCAGGTCCTTTTGTGTAACCACGGTTTTTTCCAGGTAGCCCGATGCCATTTCAGGAGTATGCGCAAAGCCCATAAATTTCCACCTGGTCAGGGATTCAGGGATCGTGAAACTGAAGGATAAAGCGCCATTGGCACCCGTGATGAGTTGCGGGAAGAAGAAAGCGGTTTCGGAGAAATTGGTGCGGATAACGGGCTTGCTGGTATTTGATACAGCGGGTGGCGCAGTTTCAGAACCGGCAACAACTTCCGGAGCGGCAAAGGGTTTTCCTTCAACTTTGGATACTGAAGCCGTAAGCTGTTTTTTTACAGTTACAGATTCATTAAGTACCTGATCATTTGCAATACCAGATACACGTCCCCTGAGCATAATATGCACATTTCCCACTGCATTTTCAGGCGTAAACAACCCATCATAACTTTTCGCCAGGTACACCGGAGGCACCATTTCAATTGGCTTCACCTGCGCTTCAGTTGCGCCAAAGTTCCCATTCCCCTGCCAGGTCAAACCATTGTAATTGTTGGGCCAATACGGACTGTTCCATTGGTGCGGCTTCAGGTCATCCAGCGAGGCATCGTACATGGCGGCCAGCACTTCGGCCGTATCCAGTGTGCCTTCCGTTGGCTTCACGGTAAAACTCCAGGTCTCTTTCGCACCCGGCAATAACTTATCGCGGAACGTGGTGGTTTCTATCTTCAGCAGTTTGTTGTTCCAGAAGATATTCGCCATAGCGCTGGTGGTATAAACACGGTTGTGCTTCACCGTGGTGAGCATCACATTCAGTCCGCCACGATCGGATTCATTTGTATTGATATCGAAAGCCCCATTTGTTTTATTTCCGGGAAGGTGCTCGGTTACTGTGCTTTTTGACCGCAACACATCTTTCAGCAATACAGGTTTGGAGAGATTAGTCTGCCATTGGGCAGTGAGTTTTTGCCCCGGCACAGTAGGTTCCGGAACAGTTTCCAGGTGAATACCATACATCACACCAGTTTTCTGCGTCCCTGTAAGGTGCATGTACCATTTCGTGGTCACCAGCTCGCCGAAAGCATCCACCGCAGTGGCTTCCAGTATATACCACCCTGGCTTGAACTTAGGGAGTTGCTGTTCCCATTCACCATAAGTAGTGGTGTGGTAACTGGATGAATATACGGGTTCTCCTTGTTTGGGCCAGGCCATCACCTCATTTTCATTGCTGTAAATATCATAAGGGAAAGCGGCGTAGTACGCTTCTTTTGACAGCACAAACTGATCCGGCCTTTCCCATAATCTTTCACGGAAATTTCTATCCGGCGCTTTCAGTTCGGTGATATGAATGGTGGCGGGCAGGGATTGTGCTGAATCGCTGCTGTTCCGGGCGAAGAGGTAAAGTTCTTTCAAACTATCGGCGGGCATTTCAGCGGGCAGTGAAAAAGCCAGCGTAACAGATTTATAACCGATGCGGACACTGGTTTGGGCTGACCTCGTTTCTCCGTTCACATCCGTAACATCCGCTGCTATCTGGTACAGGAATACATCATTGGAATCGGCTTTCTGGTCCATATCAGGCAGGGCCTTAAACGAAACAGAGAAATTCCCCTGAGCATCCGTTTTTGCGGTACCATTCAATATCACCGCATCATTATTTGGCCTTTGTGGTGGCCACACGCTCCTTCCAAACCAGGGATAATACACGATCCAACGTGTTCTTGTTACTTTATAAGTTACTTCTGCATCCGAAATATTGTTACCGGCAAACGCAAGCGCATTTCCTGAAATATGTACGGAATCGTTCAGCCGGAACATACCCGCCGGCTGTTTCAATTCCACGGAAAATTTAGGCCGTTTGTATTCTTCCACACTAAAAGACGCATTCCCGTTCTGCTTTACATCCCGCAACTGAAAGTTCCCGTTCAGTTTGTTTTCCGGAAGCCTGAAAGTTGCCGCGTAGGAACCAAAACGATTGGTGGTTACTTTTACGGAATCGATCACTTTATAATTCGCGTCATACAAATAGAGCGTGGTGGTAATACCGGGCTGCACCGCCTTGTAGGAACGTGCTTCCGCAACAATCAATCCTTTTACATGCACCTGTTGACCAGGCCGGTAAATGCTTCTGTCCGTAAAAAGATAGGTGCGGTTGGTTTTCTTTTCTTCCACCTCATCGTTGTTGTTCCAATACACTACGTATTGCGCTTCATCCAGTTGTAACCTTTCCTTCCCCCATTGCACCGCGAAACGCATATTGTACACCTCTTTTTCGGTCGTGGTGAAAGCGGCTAATCCACTCTTACTGGCGACCACTGTTTCTATTTTACGCTCGGTGGATTTCCTGGTATTGTAATCGTACCGGTCCATCCAGAGTTCGACCGAAGCACCGGCAAGCGGCACACCGGAATCCCTGTTCACCACGTACACCTGTCTTCCCTTCTGCACAAAACCGATATTGGAAACATAAAATTGCTGCAAGGCAAGCAGGGAGGAATTGGGAGAAAAGTTGGCATCGTTGGAAACCAGTAAAAGATACTCCCCAACAGGAAGCGCTTCATGTGCGATCTCTGTTTTATGTGTTTGGTAGTCATCATTTACAGGCAAAGACTGTGTAGTGCTTCTGAAAGCGGGAAGCCCAACAATTCTTTTCCAGAAATCTTTGTTGAAGTTATTGCCCTTCAATTCCGTTTTTAATGCCCCAGTCATTCTTATATACCGGAGATGAATACCCGAAATATTCCGGAAAGAGACTAAGGACCGGAATGGCTGGCTTGGAATGTTAACCTTTTCCGTATGCAGTTGTATCTCTTTAGAATGGATATCCCTGGCCAGAATGGTACAGTTTGTTTTCCCTTCCGAAGAATCAGGCTGTGCCAGTACTTTCTCACAGATGGCCAAAGCTTCTTTGTACGCATAACGATGGGTGGTATCCTCAAAAGGCTGATAGGATGCCGCTTTTTCTGCCAAATCCTCCGCCAGCAGGTACCAGGCCTGGGCCGCAGCGGGAGTTTGTCCGTACTGACTGGTCAGGTGACGTACACTCATCCGCCACAACTCATCTTTATCCGACTGAACGGCATGTTCACGAACAAAGGAAAGCCGTTTAATATCTGCATCCAGCAACGCATCCGGCGTTTTATCGTACAAATGAAAACGGATGATGTCCTGGAACAGCAACAATGCTTTATGGTACAGGGAACTGGAATCGGAAGTTGGAAATTTCACTTTAACGAACTGATCCGCCGGATCGAAAGCCGCGTTCATATTAATGCGGAAAGGATCCTTTGGTTGAATGAGCGTTCTTTCCTCGTTTGTATAATATTCCAATGCACGAAAAGCAAGGAGGTCGTACATTGTAGGACGCAGGTGCCGCATATTGCCTTTCCGGATCAGGGGTTCATAAGCAGACAATTGCACCGACTGAAGCTGCTCTGGTGTTTGCAGAGAAGCCTGGTACAATGCGCTGATCTTCTGGTGAAGATCGGCCGCGGTCCAGGTATCGATGTTATCGCTTTTTTGAGCGGCTACATTCGTTCTGTCGTACAACCGGTATCTGTTGTTCTGAAGGTACCACCAGTATTGTTCCGCAAGCATGTTCTGGAGAATGGCCCGGGAAACACCTTCGGCGGCAGACATTTCTTTTTCCAGCATGGAAATGGATACGGGAACAGGTGCATCCTGCACGGGTTCTGTTAGAATAATCCTGTACACCAGGGCTTTTAACCTCTGTGGTTCATTCTTTTCCTGGGTAGCGCGGGCGCTGAGCTTTTCAACTTCCGCAAGTGCGTCTTTAGGCAACCCTTTCTTATTGATCAGCGAATCAATCTTTTTCCAGTATGTCGCATACATTTTTTCCGTGGTTTGCGCCTTTCCCATAAAAGGAATCCACAATAAAAGCAAAACAAATCCGCACCTCAAATACTTACAGAACTGACTACGATACTGAACCATGCTGCAAATTTTACTACAAGTTATCAAAACAAATACCAGGTTGACTACCCTGAAGCGGGTATAGTTGCATGTAGAATGCAAAACCACAAAGTATTACATAAGCGTGTAGAAAAAAACAGTGTTAAAACGGATTGACTGGTGTTGTAAGAAGTCCTACATTTGTTTTTTAAAATTAATTTTATGTATGAAATGAAATTGCAGATTCAGGTTGATTATGAAGAAGACGATGGTGAAGATGCGCCGGTATTGCGCGAAGGAGGAAGGAGCCGTTATCCCCAACGCGTATGGGATGATATTGAGGCGGCTTTGGCGGAAGAGGGCCCGGGAATACCCCATGAAGTAGTAATGAAAGAAGTGGAAGAATGGTTAAACGAGATAAGACAACGCAGATCAAATGGCGGGAGATAGCATTCAGAAGGTACCATGAAATAATCCTGTATCTGGGAGAAAAGTGGCCGCCTTATGTGGTTGAAAAGTTTGTTGAACGAACGTGGTCCTCAATAGCGACAATGGAAGCGAATCCGAATCGTTACAGGCGCTCAGCTTGTGCGAGATTTCGTGAGGTTATACTTCACGGCAGGTGCCTGTTGCTTTATAAAGAATTGGGAGATCATACGCTGGAGCTGGTTACGTTCTTTGACACGAGAATGGATCCTGTAAAGAAGAATGATAGCTGGGATAATTAACCAAAAAATTGGTGAACCCGGCCAACAGCCCTATAGCTGTTTTGGTAATCATTTACAAACAAAAAAGCGGCGAACTTTCGTTCACCGCTTTAAATATAATGTAGCTGTAAAATTATTTTTTCAGCACTTCAGCCATTGTTTTGCCGATATCAGCAGGGCTATCTACCACGTGGATACCACATTCGCGCATGATCTTCATTTTTGCGGCGGCTGTATCATCTGCTCCACCAACAATAGCACCGGCGTGGCCCATACGACGGCCGGGAGGCGCTGTTTGTCCGGCGATGAACCCAACCACGGGCTTGGTACCGTGCTCCTTGATCCAGCGGGCGGCCTCTGCTTCCATGCCACCACCGATCTCACCGATCATTACGATACCGTGGGTATCAGGATCGTTCATGAGCAGTTCCACGGCTTCTTTGGTAGGTGTTCCGATGATTGGATCGCCTCCGATGCCTATAGCGGTTGTAATGCCCAGTCCGGCCTTGGCTACCTGGTCGGCTGCTTCGTAAGTGAGGGTACCGGATTTGGATACGATACCAACATTGCCTTTTTTGAAGATAAAGCCGGGCATGATGCCTACTTTGGCTTCATCAGCGGTGATCACACCGGGGCAGTTTGGTCCGATCAGGCGGGTATTTTTACCCTGGAGGTAATTTTTCACCTTCACCATATCCTGTACGGGAATGCCTTCAGTGATACAAACCACCAGTTCAATACCAGCGTCAGCGGCCTCCATGATGGCGTCGGCCGCGAAAGCGGGGGGAACAAAAATAATAGATACGTTTGCATTGGTTTGCTGCACAGCGTCCAGTACGGTGTTAAAAACGGGCCTGTCGAGGTGTTTGGTGCCGCCCTTACCCGGGGTTACACCGCCTACCACCTGTGTGCCGTATTCAATCATTTGGGTAGCATGGAAAGTTCCTTCCGTACCTGTGAATCCCTGTACGATGATCTTACTGTTCTTATTAACTAATACAGACATATCTGCTATTTTGGTGATTATAACTTATTGGGCGGGGCAAAGGTAAGGGTTTTAGCCTTTATTTTTCCTGTTCATCTCCATCATCCGGAGCTCCTTGGCATCCTGCAGGAACTCGGAGGCGAAAATGAAGTTGTTCAGGCGCTCATTTTTTGAGAAAATGATCTCCTGGTTGGAGCCCTCCCACTCTTTCAGGCCTTCATACAGGTAAATGATGTGGTCGCCAATCTCCATTACACTGTTCATATCGTGGGTAACAATCACGGTGGTGGTATTGTATTCCCGGGTGATTTCCTGGATGAGTTTGTCGATGATGAGGGAAGTCTGGGGATCAAGGCCGGAATTCGGTTCATCACAGAAAAGATAATGCGGATTTAACACGATGGCCCGCGCGATGCCCACACGTTTTTTCATCCCGCCGGATATTTCCGCGGGGAACTTCCGGTTGGCTTCATTGAGTTGAACGCGGTCGAGGACTTCGTTTACCCGTTTTCTTTTTTGTTTGTAGGAATCGGTGGTGAACATATCGAGCGGGAACATGATATTCTGCTCCACAGTCATGCTATCAAAAAGCGCTGATCCCTGGAACAGCATGCCGATCTGTTTCCGGATGTCCTTTTTTTCCTTGAAATCCATGGTGGTGAAATTCTGTCCATCGTACAGCACCTCGCCTTCTTCCGGGGTGAAAAGCCCCACCATGCATTTTGTAAAGACCGTTTTTCCGCTGCCGCTGGAACCAATGATCAGGTTGCATTTCCCCGGCTCCATGTTCACGCTCACGCCTTTGATCACCTGCTTCTCGCCAAAATTCTTCTTGATATTGTTTACCTGGATCATCTGGTTTTCTTTTGGGTTAACATGAATCAGAGCAGCAACGCCGCCAGTATATAATCAGCGAAAAGGATGAGGATGCAGCTTACCACCACCGATTTTGTGCTGGAACGGCCTATTTCCAAGGCACCGCCTTTCACGTAATAGCCGTAATAAGCCGGAACGGAAGATATAATGAAAGCGAAAGTATAGGCTTTGATGAGCGCGAAGGTTACGTTGAAGGGCATGAAATTCTGCAAAAGTCCTTTATCAAAATCAGCGGTGGACACAATGCCGGACGCCTGGCCCGCAAACCTTCCTCCCCAGATGCCAAGGGCAGCGGAGAGTGTGACCAGCATCGGGATCATCAACAAAGCGCCGATTATTTTAGGTAGAACAAGGTAGGTCTTGGTATTGATGCCCATGATCTCAAGTGCATCAATCTGCTCGCTTACACGCATGTTGCCGAGTTCACTCGCGATTTTACTGCCCACAACCCCTGCCAGTACAATACACACCAGGGTGGGTGCAAACTCCAGGATTACGGTATCCCGTACAATCTGGGCGATGGTGGATTTCGGAATAATCGGACTTACCAACTGGTAGGCCGTCTGCAACGTGGACACTGCTCCCATAAAAATGGAAATGATGACCACGATTCCCAAAGAACCCACACCTATTTCCGAACACTGGTGCATGAATTCCTTCCAGTACATCTTAAAATTCTCCGGCTTCGAGAACATGCCTTTCAACATCAGCAGGTACCTGCCGAACTCCGTAAAAAATGTCATGGGCCTGTTTTAGTAAAACAAAAATAACGGAAACGGATGTCACTTTTTCATCCCTGCCAGTATCAGTACTTTCATGTGGGCCTTAATGAGTTCTCCCATGGTACGGCAGTGCTTCATTTCAGGAACCTGGTGGTACTCACTCAATTCCTGTGCCAGCGAAGCGGTTTTTTCGGGCGTAGACAGTTCATCCAGCACCACGGCATCGTGCAGGTCTTTCAGGCGATGGCGCTGGGAGCGGATGCGCCGGATGATCTGGGAACGTTCTTCGACCTGGTATTGCTGGATCACATCGGGATGGCAGTGCTGAATGGCCAGATCAACAAAGACCTTGTTCTCTTTGAAAAACTGGGGCAGGTACATGTTCTTTCTCCCCTCGTAGCATTGCTGGTCGAAATCCATGGCACGCATCCGGAAATGGATGTCGTCAAAATCCTGGGTGATGTCGAACACAAAATTGTAACTGCGCATATCTCCCAGTAGCCGGAAGAAGCAACGTTCATTGAACTTCACGAATTCTTTTGCGATGCGTTTAGGGTTGAACTCAGGTCTCCCGAGGTATTGTTTGATGAAGGTGTCTCCGGGCACCCCGCTGATGTGCTCTTCCACCAGGGTGCCGTTGTCTACCAGATAGTTGATCCAATAGGGCGAAACAAGGTGTTCCAGTTCTAAGCCCAGTACCCGCGAGGCATCCGCCTGTTTGATGTAGAAATAATCGTACACCTCGTTGTAATTGTTCACGATCTTGATGCGGAAAGGATG
>CAMLRX010000169.1 GCA_946482545.1 uncultured Flavihumibacter sp.
TAATGATCTTCCAGGGAATGAGTTTGGTTTCTTTGGAATAAGCATCGAAATCACCGTTTTCTCCTTCGGCCTTCAGGTATTTGCCTACGAGATTTTTCGCCAGCACCACATTGACCGGAAGATGTGTGTAGGGATTGAAGGTTTGCACCAACACATAATCGATATTTGGTCCAACCGTTAACCCGAGGTTGGAAGGAAGCGTCCAGGGCGTGGTGGTCCAGGCCATGAAGAATACTTCTGCACCGTGCACGGCATCGTGGAGGAATTTATTTTTTTCGTCCTGCACCGCACGGAACATCACCGTAGCGCTGGTATCTTTTACATCTTTATAAGTACCGGGTTGGTTAAGCTCGTGCGAACTGAGGCCAGTTCCTGCCGCAGGCGAATAGGGCTGAATGCTCACACTTTCGTAGAGCAGTCCGCGGTCGTACATTTTTTTCAGCAGCCACCAGAGGCTTTCGATATAATTGTTATCGAAGGTGATGTAGGGTTGTTGCAGATCGACCCAATAGCCCATTTTGGTGGTGAGGTCATCCCACTTGTCTTTGTAACGGAGTACGGTTTCGCGGCATTTCTGGTTGTATGCTTCAACGGAAATCTTTTTGCCGATGTCTTCCTTGGTGATCCCTAATTCCTTCTCCACCTGCAGTTCTACAGGAAGTCCGTGCGTATCCCAGCCTCCTTTTCTTTTCACCTGGAACCCCTGCATGGTTTTGTAACGGCATACAAGGTCTTTCAGCGTGCGGGAGATCACGTGGTGGATGCCGGGCATGCCGTTGGCGCTGGGGGGACCTTCGTAGAATACGAATGGCTCCGCGCCTTCACGGATAGAAACCGATTTTTCAAAGGCTTTGCCGGCTTCCCATCCCGCCAGGACTTCCTTTTCGATGGATGGAAGGTTTAATTGCTGAAATTCTTTGTATCTGGCTGACATATATCTTTATTCTGCTGAAAATTGGCTTAAAAATGGGTGCAAAGGTACGAAATTAATCAACCGGTGACACCGGTATAGCGGCAGCGGCAGGTTTGTTAAATATTCCGTAACGGGCCATAAATGAAACAGGCTGAACGTTAGATGAATGAAGGTTGATTTGAGATTACTTAAGTAGATGTATGTATCCTTAGAAAAATCCTCCAGGTTTATCCACATTTTTGATTTTTGGCATAGTTTCTGAAACATAAAATGCGTAAATCTGAAGTTGAAAAAAGTTTTTCAGGATCGTGCAACGGAAATTTCAGATGGATGGTCAGCAAAGCATAACAACAGCTAACAAACACATTTCTAAATATTTCTACGGTTTAGGGTTTAGGGGTTAAAACAGGGGAGTAGTCTTACTCCCCTCCTTTTTTTATAAAAACACCTCATTTCTACCCAATCTCCCCATTCTGGCACCATTGTTGTTACTTATATTATCAGAAATAAAGTCCAACATTCTCTACAAAACAAATATCACAATACCCAATATCGCATTGATGAACTCTTCCCTGAATGCAATGTCCTGACGAACGATCGATCTATGTAAGAAGCCGCCTTGTCCGGGCGGCTTTTGTTTTTGTGTACACCTCAAGATGAAAATGCATTTCTTCTTTTCCAGTATAGTTCACCCATAAATTCCAGGAAAGAAAAAATCCCACCCTTGCGGGCAGGATATGTTTTCGACTGTTAGACTATTTTTCGTCGGCCCTCCGAAGAATCGGCCGGCCTGCATTGACGGAGCAATAAAGTATTGTAAAGTTGCAGCCAAAACGGCCAGGTATGTTTACGGTATGCGGAAATCCTGTTTACGGTTTCGGGAAATTATACCGCCACGTCTTCCGCCAGCACCATCGTTTTCTCCCCCTCTGCAATTTCTTCCACCCATTCTTTCAGTGTATTCACCAGTGCGGGATGTACATTCAAACAAGGAATCATCGTGAATTCCTCGCCGCCGGCATGGAGAAAAATCTCCTTTCCTTCCTCCGCGATTTCTTCCAGGGTTTCCAGGCAGTCGCTCACAAATGCCGGACATGCCACCAGCAGTTTTTTAACCCCTTCACCCGGCAACTGACCAAGCTTTTCAGCGGTATAGGGTTTCAGCCATTCATCCCTGCCCAGTCTCGACTGGAACGAGAACCCGTATTTTTCCGGTGGAATACCCAGTTTTTCCGTCACCTTCCGGGTGGTGATAAAACACTGGTGCCGGTAACACTGGCTGTGGGCCAGCGAATCCACTTCACAGCAGTTCGTGGTTTTAAGACAGTGGTTCCCGGTAATGTCTCCTTTATATATATGTCTTTCCGGAACCCCGTGGTAACTGAAAAGTATTTTATCGTAAGGTTGTTGAAGGAAAGGCCGGATACTATCCGCCAGCGCATCGAGGTAGCGCTCCTCATCGTAGAACGGTTTTATCACCGTCAATTCGAAGGGATATTTCCGCTCTTTATGGATTTTTCTTGCGTAAGCCACAGCCGTTTCGTAACTGGACATGGCATAGTGCGGGTACAACGGCACCAGAATTACTTCTTCCAGCCCGGACACTTTCAACATCAGTTCATCATAAGCATCCCTGGGACTGGGATTACCGTAGCGCATCGCGATGGTGACCTGGTCGGCCACTTCTTTCTGGAGCGCGTCCCGGAGTTGCTCGGTCAGTACAATCAATGGAGAACCGTTTTCCGTCCAAACCGAAGCGTAAGCCTTAGCGGATTTCGGCGCCCGGAATGGGGTAATGATGCCCTTTACCAACAGCGTACGTGCCAGCCAGGAATAATCTATCACCCTGGGATCCATCAGGAATTCCACGAGGTATTTCCTGACATCTTTCACTGAAGTGGAATCCGGAGAACCCAGATTCATTAAAACAATACCTTTTTTCATACTGATACCTGTTGAGCTGCTGTCCTTAATGCTGAATGATCCCACAAAATTACGTTTCCCGGTTCATCAGCCTTCTATCCTCTCTCATCCAGCCGATGAAAAAGTCCATACAACAGCGCAAATGTGCAATTGTTGCGTGTTTTTCAATTAATTATGACAGAGGATTGACATTATACCATCTCTTTTGAACAACACCAGCGGTAATTTTGCCGTATTGATTCAGAAAGAGCATTGCATGGGAGGAAGTAATAAAGAGATTTCACGCTTTTACGTTGCCGGCATCAACTACAAAAAAACTGACGCCGCGGTGCGGGGGCGTTTTGCCGTGAACGAAGAGCAGTACGAAAGGATTCTCTTCAAGGCGAAAACCATGGGTATCCGTGAGGTTTTTATTCTTTCCACCTGCAACCGGACCGAAATTTACGGCGTGGCCGAACACATCGAAGACCTTGCCCAATTGCTCTGCTCCGAAACTGCGGGCGACTACCAGCTCTTCACCCAACTCGCCTACCTCCGCACCGGTGAAGATGCCATCAACCATATTTTCCGCGTAGCCTCCGGCCTTGATTCCCAGATACTTGGCGACTACGAAATTGTCGGACAACTTAAACTCGCGGCCAAATTCTCCAAACAACATGGCTGCATCGGCACCTTCCTGGAAAGGCTTATCAACCAGGTATTACAGTCTTCCAAAGAAATCAAAAACCAGACAGCCCTCAGTGGCGGAACGGTCTCCGTTTCTTTTGCAGCAGTACAATATATCCGGGAAAACATTCCGCAAGTAAAAGGCAAACGCATTCTCCTGCTGGGCATCGGTAAGATCGGACGCAATACCTGCAAAAACCTTGTAGACTATCTTCCAGCCACTGATATTGTGCTGATGAACCGCTCCATCGAAAAAGCGCAGGCGCTGGCCGAAACCATGCAACTTTCCTGGGCCGCTTTCAGCGACCTGGACGCGGAAGTGGAGAAAGCGGACATCATCCTCGTAGCCACCAATGCGGAAACACCCGCCATTCTTCCCATCCACCTGAATGGCGTGGGAGAAAAAACAATCATCGATCTGTCCATTCCCAATAATGTGGCGCCCGAAGTAGCCACCATCCCCGGTATTACCCTCGTGAACGTGGATGAGCTTTCTAAACTGAAAGACGAAACTCTTCAGAAAAGAGAAAAAGAAGTGCCTAAGGCCGTACGCATTATCGGCAAGCACCAACGTGAATTCGCGGAATGGGTAGGCATGCGCCAGCATGTTCCCGTGCTGAAAGCCGTAAAGGAAAAACTGCAGGAAATGCAGGGGCATCCTATCTTTGCGCCCGTATCGGCCCCGGTATGCTGCGCCACTTCAGAAGATAAGATCCAGAAAGTCATCAACGTGATGGCCACCAAAATGAGACGGGAGAACCAACGTGGATGTCATTATATCGAGGCCATCAACGATTTCATCACTCCCGGCGTGCATTGATTTCCGCCGGACAATACACCAGATTTTGAACCAGCCTTTAAGAATAGGTACGCGGGAAAGCCAGCTTGCCGTATGGCAGGCTACCCGGGTACAGGAACTGCTGCGCGATGCGGGCCATGAAAGTGAACTCGTTTACATTAAAAGTGAAGGTGATGTGGACCTGGTTACACCACTCTACGCCATGGGCGTGCAGGGTGTTTTCACCAAAACACTGGACGCCGCGCTGCTTTCAGGAAGGATAGACATCGCCGTGCATTCCATGAAAGATGTACCTACCCAACTGGCGCAGGGCATTGTGTCGGCCGCCGTACTGGAAAGAGCTTCTTATAAAGATATTCTCGTTCACAAAGGGGCTACTGCTTTTATGGATGATCCTGGTTCCCAGGCCGTGATCGCCACCAGCAGTATCCGCCGGAAGGCCCAGTGGTTAAGGCATTTCCCCAATCATACCATTGAAAACCTGAGGGGAAACGTGAACACGAGATTGCGTAAGGTGGCCGAAAGCAACTGGCAGGGCGCTATTTTCGCAGCCGCGGGACTGGAAAGAATTAACCTCCGTCCCGAAAACAGTATCGAACTCAACTGGATGTTGCCCGCTCCCGCACAGGGCGCTATCATGATCGTGTGCCGGGAAAACGATGCACAGATGCTCGGAGCATGCGCTCCGTTGAACCACCCGCTCACCGAATTGTGTACATATATGGAACGCTCGTTCCTGAACACTTTAATGGGTGGATGTTCCACGCCTATCAGCGCCTGGGCAAGGGAAGAAAACGGGAAAATTCTTTTTACCGGGAACATTACGGCTACCGATGGTTCGTTGTGGGCAGATATCCATAAAAGCGTTTCAATTGAAGCGGCTAAAAATACAGGTATCACAGCAGCAAAAGAATTGCTGGAAGGAGCAGGAAAGGCCGTGATCGAAAAAGTAAAAGCACTCGCTTCCTGATGGAAAACGAAGCGCCATACCTGCTTTGTACACGACCTGTTACCACAGTTCAGCAACAAAAAGCTGCTGAGGCGGGCGTGGTATTGCATGGCATCTCTTTCATTGAAACGGTAGAACGCAAAACAGACGCGTTGCTGAAACAAGTGCAGAAACTGGCCACGAAAGAGTTGAATGCGGTATTTACCAGCATGAATGCCGTGGATGCAGTGGCAGGAATGCTTTCAGCCGATAGCACACTCAAAAAGAACCAACCCAAATGGAACCTTTATTCCATCGGGGGGAGAACGGCACAGTTGCTCCGACAACATTTCCCTTCTTCTATCCTTAAAAGTGAAGCACCTTACGGGGGTATGCTCGCCAAAAAAATCATCCTGGAAAATCCCCGCGGGCAGGTTGTTTTTTTCTGCGGAAACATCAGGAGAAATGAACTGCCCGACCAATTGCTGAAACACGGATTTTCACTCGATGAAATAACGGTGTACGACACCATTTCCACCCCGCAACAACTGGAAAGAAAATACAACGGCGTGTTGTTTTTCAGTCCAAGCGCAGTGGAAAGTTACTTCTCCCTGAACGCGCCACAGCCCGATCAATATTTCTTCGCGATCGGGCAAACAACAGCGGAAGCCATCCGTTCTTTCTCTAAGGAAAATGTGCTTTTCTCTCCCACAACGGATAAAGAAGCGCTGATAGCAACCGCGATCGATTTCTTCAAACAACAAAAGACGACAAAACATATACCATGAGTACATTACAGAACGACCTGCTGCTGAAAGTATTGAACGGAGAGCAAACCAGCCGTCCGCCGGTTTGGATGATGCGCCAGGCAGGCCGTTACCTTCCGGAATACATGAAGCTGCGCGAAAAGTACGGTTTCTTTGAAAGGTGCCAGACGCCCGAACTCGCCTGTGAGATCACCCTTCAACCCATCGATATTGTAGGTGTGGACGCCGCGATACTTTTTTCAGATATCCTCGTGGTACCCCAGGCTATGGGTCTCGAAGTACAATTGATCGAAAGCAAAGGGCCGGTACTCCCCGACCCCATCAAAACCGCTGCCGACATGAACCGCATCCGTGTACCGGATGTGAATGAAACACTGCAATATGTATTTGATGCCATTCAACTCATCAAAAAAGAACTGAACGGACGCGTGCCGCTGATCGGCTTCGCGGGCGCCCCGTGGACCATCCTCTGCTATATGGTGCAGGGTAAAGGAAGTAAAACATTTGATGAGGCCAAGGCTTTTTGTTACGCACAACCAGAGCTCGCGCACCAACTGCTGCAAATGATTACCGACACCACCATCGCCTACCTCAAAGCACAGGTGAAAGCAGGCGCCGATACGGTACAGGTTTTCGATAGCTGGGGTGGTCTGCTCGGTAAAGAAGATTTTGAAAACATTTCCCTGCAATACATCCGCCAGATCGTGGCCGCCTTGAAAGATGAGGTGCCTGTGATTGTATTCGCAAAAGGTGCATGGCACTCACTTGAAAGCATGGCGGCAACAGGTGCGAAAGGATTAGGCATCGACTGGTGTATTCCCGCACACCTGGCGCGCCAGTTCGCAGGAAACAATGTGGTCCTGCAAGGAAATTTCGATCCGGCCAAACTGCTGTCGCCCATCCCGGTTATTAAAAAAGAAGTGAAAGCCATGCTGGACGCCTTCGGCAACAAAGCGCATATTGCTAACCTGGGTCATGGTATTCTACCCAATGTTCCCGTTGACCACGCGAAAGCCTTTGTGGACACGGTGAAAGAATACACATCATAGAATTGTAAAAAGAAAAACAGTTGACGAAGATCAGTTTTTCCAACCCGATTGGAATGGAGTTTTGCCGGAATAAAATTGTTTTTTATGCACCTACATTCAACTGAAATTATGCCCGAAGCCATCAGTGAAAACACCGTAAAGGAAGACTGGATCAGTTTCATTCACGACCTGCAGGATAAAATATGCGCGGCCCTGGAAGCCAGTGATGGCAAAGCTGTTTTTGTCGAAGATAAATGGGAACGCCCTGAAGGCGGCGGCGGAAAAACACGGGTGATCGCCAACGGAAATGTCTTTGAAAAAGGTGGTGTAAACACCAGTATTGTTTACGGTGAAGTAACACCAATGATGCGTTCGCAATTAAAGATTGACGGTCATTCCTGGTTCGCCTGCGGCCTTTCTCTGGTGATCCATCCTTACAATCCATTCGTTCCTACGGTGCATTGTAATTACCGTATGTTCGAACTGTACAACGAAGACGGATCACTCGCCGACCGGTGGTTCGGTGGCGGAACCGACATCACCCCCTACTATCTTGATGAGGCAGATGTAACGCATTTCCACCGCACGTATAAAAACGCCTGCGATCAGGTCGATCCATCCTTCTTCCCTGCTTTCAAAGAACATTGCGACCAGTATTTCGTGAACTGGCACCGCAACAAAGAAAGAAGGGGATTGGGTGGTATCTTCTACGATTACCAGCGTCCATCTGAAGACAAGCCCGTTTCCACCTGGTTCGATCTGGCACGTGCCTGCGGCTACGGCTTTATTGACGCGTATATTCCCATCGTGGAAAAAAACAAAAACGCGAGCTTCACGCCCGCCAACAAACACTGGCAGGAAATAAGAAGGGGCCGTTATACCGAATTCAACCTGGTGCACGACCGTGGCACCATCTTCGGACTGAAAACCAACGGGCGCATAGAGTCCATTCTGATGAGCCTTCCCCCTACCGTTCGATTTGAATACAATTATTATCCTGAACCCGGTTCTGAAGAAGATAAACTCTTCCAGGCCTGCCTGCATCCGAGAAACTGGGTTTAGCGCACAAAATATTTTTATGATCAGAAGAAACAGGATACTCCGCCAAACACCCGCCATCAGAAGCTTAGTGGCCGAAACAATTCTTCGTCCCGAAGATTTTATCGTACCGCTTTTTGTGGTGGAAGGAACAAACGTGAAAGAAGAAATCAGTTCCATGCCCGGCTATTTCCGCATGAGCCTGGACCTGTTGAATTTTGAAGTGAAAGAACTGTGGAGCATGGGACTTCGCTCGGTGTTGCTCTTCATTAAATGTGACGATGCGAAGAAAGACAACAAAGGTACCGAAGCGCTGAACCCTGACGGATTGATGCAACGCAGCATCCGCACCGTGAAAGATGCGTGTCCGGATATGCTGGTGATGACGGATGTGGCACTGGATCCCTTCTCCTCTTTTGGTCACGATGGCATTGTAGAGAACGGCGAAATTGTGAACGATGCCACGGTTTCTGTGCTGGCCGCCATGAGCGTGAGCCATGCGGAAGCAGGCGCTGATTTTGTTGCCCCCAGCGATATGATGGACGGAAGGATACACGCCATCCGTGCCGCATTGGAAGCGCACGGCTATACGAAAACAGGCATCATGAGTTACAGCGCGAAATACGCTTCCTGTTTTTATGGGCCCTTCCGTGATGCCCTGGACAGCGCTCCCGGCTTCGGCGATAAAAAAACCTACCAGATGGACCCCGCCAACAGAAGGGAAGCGCTCCGCGAAACACTGATGGATGTTGAAGAAGGCGCCGATATCGTCATGGTGAAACCGGCACTGGCCTACCTGGACATCATCCGTGAAATAAGAGATGCCGTAACCTTACCCGTAAGCGCCTACCAGGTAAGTGGTGAATACGCCATGATCAAAGCCGCGGCGGAACGGGGATGGCTAAACGAAGAAAAAGCCATCCTGGAAACGCTCACTTCCATCAAGCGCGCGGGCGCCGATATGATCGCCAGTTATTTCGCAAAAGATGCCGTGAAACTGATCGGTTAAACTGAACAAATACCAAAGAACTTTCAGATGAATAAAAGTATTGCCCTTTTCGAACGTGCGCAACAAACCATCCCTGGCGGTGTGAACTCTCCGGTCCGTGCTTTTAAAAGCGTTGGAGGAACACCCATTTTCATGCAGAAGGCCAAAGGCGCCTACCTGTATGATGCCGATGG
>CAMLRX010000170.1 GCA_946482545.1 uncultured Flavihumibacter sp.
TACCGCGGCGGCAAGCACGGTGGCTTATGTGGTTAACCTGAATATGAACGACGGTTCGCCCAATGCTCCGGCCCAACTTGGCAACTGGAACAACACGAACACCATCATGGCCGAAGGCTTCGTACTGCCTAACATGCTGAATGACCAGGGTCAGGCAACAGGCATCAACTTCAACCTGGTGAAGGAGTTCAGTGGCTTTAACTTCTATGGTACTACAACTGGCAATAACTCTGGTGTGTACCCGGATAATGTAATGAAGAGTTTCTACTACCTGAACTACGCGGATACCGCAAAAATCAGGATATCTGGCCTCACCCTTACCCATAAGTACAGTTTTGTGTTCTTTGGCAGCAGGGCGAACCCGCAAACCGGTGTAAGCACAGGCTACAAAATCGGCAATAAAGCGGTAGCGCTCGATGCCGGCAACAATACCAGCAATACCGTAAAAATTGAAGGGATTGTTCCGGATGCTGATGGAAATGTACTGATCACCATTTACGGACTCACTAATTTCGGATACCTGAATGCCCTGGCTATTGAAGGTGCACCAAACCTGAACGCAACGGCACCGGTTGTTACGGAAACTGTTACTGCCGGTACGACAATGACCACCGCACTCAACCTGGCTGCTGAAGTGAACAATGGTGTGCTCGTACTCAACAATGTTTCAGGCTATCCTAACCCGTTCACTTCCGAACTCAACATCCGTTTCAATATGAACAGGCCTGCACAAGCTATGGTTGTTACGGTTTGTGATCTGTTCGGGAGGATCATTATGAAACAAGACCTGAAACAACTTTCAGCAGGTACCCAACAGGTTAAACTGAATGTTCCTTCCAATATCAAGTCTGGCCTGTACATCATCAGGATCAACGATGAAAATGGTAAGACGATGGAAACATTAAAAATGATCAAACGTTAAACAAGGACATATAGAAAAAATGAAGAGGGTGTATCAAAAGACGATACACCCTCTTTTTATTCGGGTCCCTGATAGAGACAATTTTTGTTTATGCTATGAGGCTTTATTTTATTTTTGAGACAGCCTCTTTTTTACTGTAAGTACAACTCAGGAAAGTGTTTTCCTGAACAATTCAATCGCCCTGCCCCAGGCCAGTTTTGCGGCTTCCTCATTGTACCGGGTAGGTGCAGTATCGTTGTGGAACGCATGTTGCGCGCCTTTGTAAATAAACAATTCGTATTTGACCCCGGCTGCCTTTAAAGCCGCTTCATAAGCGGGGATACCGGCGTTCACTCTTTCATCCATTTCACCATAATGCAATTGCAGGAAAGCTTTAATTTTGGGTACGTCTGCGACATCGGCCTGCCTGCCGTAGAAAGGAACCGCCGCCTTCAAATCTGGCACATGAACGGCCAGTTGATTGGCCATGGCCCCACCCCAGCAAAATCCTATGCAACCAGCTTTCCCGTTGGATTCGGGCCTTGATTTCAGGTAATCGAAGGCGAGGATGAAATTCTGAAGATTCTGCGCGTTGTCGATTTTCCCGAACAAGCCCCGGGCCTCGTCTTCATTGGGAGGTGTGCCACCCTGCGGTGCAAGCGCATCGGGCGCCAGGGCCACAAAACCCGCCAGGGCCGCACGGCGCGTTACATCTTCAATATGTGGATTCAATCCCCGGTTCTCGTGGATCACTACTACGGTTCCGAATTTCCCTTTAGAATTGGGACGGGCCAGATAACCTTTCATGGTACAATCTTTCCCTGGGTAGGTAACCCGCTCAGTAATGATCTTATCCTGGGATTCAGCAGTAGTATCGGCGTTGGAATAATTCAGTTCCAGTTTGGGAAGAATAGACAAAGCTGTTGCCATTCCTCCGGTAAGTACTGCCAACCGACGCAGGAACTCATCGCGTTTGAGCGGCTTATGCGTATATTCGTCGAAGAGATTAATGATACGTTGGTCCATGGTGAAAGCATTTAGATGAACCAGTAATTTAATCAATAAAACACACAATATATTTTTAAACCTTCGGCATGAGCAGTAACGCATTCAAAAAAATCATCCTTCCGGTCATCACCCTTCTTGTGCTTCAGCTTTCCTCCTTAGCGGCTTCGGTGGATACCGTGCTCACCTACAGCCCGTCCATGAAAAAACATATCAAAGCGGCCGTGATCAAGCCTTCAGGTTATAAACAAGGCACGAAAATACCCGTGGTTTACCTTCTCCATGGTTACAGCGACAATTATTCCGGCTGGCTCACCAAAGCCAAAGGTTTCGAAAAGGCCGCCGATCAACACAACATGCTGATCGTTTGCCCCGACGGCGGTTTCAGCAGTTGGTACTGGGACAGTCCTATCGACCCATCCTACCAATACGAAACCTACATCACCAAAGAACTCATCCCTTTTATAGACTCCGCGTTCAGTACCATCAGTAACAGAAAAGGTAGAGCCATTACCGGACTTAGCATGGGCGGCCATGGCGCGCTGTACCTCGCTTTCAGGCACCAGGACTTATTCGGCGCAGCAGGAAGTATGAGCGGCGGCGTAGACATCAGGCCTTTCCCCAACAACTGGGAAATGACGAAGCGCATCGGGAAATATTCCGAACACCCCGAATATTGGGAAAAACATACCGTGATGAACCAGTTGCACCTGCTCACGCCAAATGCACTGGACATCATGATCGATTGCGGCACCGGAGATTTTTTCTATGAAGTGAACATGAAATTGCACGAAGCATTGTTGTACAGGAATATCCCACATGATTTCCTCACGCGTCCCGGAGTACACAACTGGGCATACTGGCTCTACGCTGTTCAATACCAGTTGCTGTTTATGCACAATTATTTTCAGAAAGCTGCAACTACGCCGTGACCGTTATTTTCCCTGGCTTTTCTGCTGACGGAGCCTGCTTAATGTTTCGAGGCGGATCCCCAGGAATGATGCGACATATTTTAAAGGCGCGCGCTGGAGGATGTTCCGGTAACTATCAGAAAGAAAAAGTGCATCGTATTTCTCCATAGCTGTTGGGAGACGGGCGATGAATGCTCTTGCTTCCGCATCCTGGTAATAATTTTCCAGCACCAGCCGGGTAATAATATGCTGCTCAGGACACTGCTCATACAACAGCATCAGGTCTTCGGCATGAATACATTCCACAACGCAGTTTTCGATCGCCTGAATATTTTCTTTCGCGGGTTGATTTTTGAAGAAGCCTGTGATGGAAGTAACCAGTTCGTTCTCGCAACTGATCCAGGTGGTGATGTCGCCCTTACTGTATTCAATAAATCCACGGATCAGTCCGCTGCGGATAAAACAAATAA
Source organism: uncultured Flavihumibacter sp. (assembly GCA_946482545.1). The sequence continues at coordinate 3,288 of CAMLRX010000170.1, forward strand.
AAGAACACACTTCTCCTTTCTTCACCAGCATCTCACCTTTTTTCAGTGAACGCAGGAATATCTTATCGCTCAGGAACTTTTTATATTGATCAGAAACGGGGTAAAGGCCTGCTAAAAAGTCTGCTACATGGCAATGGTTATCGCTATCCAACAAAGCAACAGGAGCATCCTTCATTTTTATAGCTGCCATAAGCGAGAGGTTAACGGGGAAATGGGGGTAAATACCTACGAAGATATAAGGATTATCCGAATGCCATTCAAATTTGGGACAGTTCCTGCTATACCCCGAATGATTCATCTTGAAAATACGCAAACGATACCATTCCCCAGCAACCATTTTCACCCACAGAAACAACTTATTATTGCAATATGAATCAAGCCGGCGCAACAATCACAACAGCCAAACCGCACTACGAAATACTGGATGGCTTAAGGGGCGTGGCCGCCCTGGCGGTGGTTATCTTTCATTTTATGGAATGGGTTCATCCTGATTTAAGCAAGAACTTTATTGCGCACGGGTTCCTGGCTGTAGACTTTTTCTTTTGCCTTTCAGGATTCGTGATCGGCTACGCTTATGACGACCGTATCCAACGAATGGGCATCCTGGAATTCTTTAAAGCACGGGCCATCCGTTTGCATCCACTGGTAGTGATTGGATCAGCGCTGGGTTTGCTTGCTTTTTTATTTGACCCTTTTGGCGGAAATCCTGCATTGTACAGTGTGGGAAAAATCATCCTGCTGTTTGTATGTTCCGCATTGCTGATCCCTTTCCCGGTAATGGAAGAGCGCGGATTCAACCTTTTCGGACTGAACGCCCCTTCCTGGTCGCTGTTCTGGGAATATGTCGCCAATATAGCATACGCTTTTATACTTTGTAAAATCAAACGAACTGCACTTATAGTGCTTGTTATCCTTGCCGGTATTGCATTATCTTATGTCAGCTACAGCTCCGGAAATTTACTGGGCGGCTGGAGCGGACCTACTTTCCTGGATGGTTTTGCAAGAATAGCCTACTCTTTTCTTGCAGGAATACTCATCCATCGCTCCAACTGGATCATCCGCAACAAACTGGGTTTCGCGGGCATGGCCGTATTGCTCGCAATGGCTTTTCTGATGCCGTTCACACCATGGAGCTGGTTAACCGAACTACTGGTGGTATTGTGTTATTTTCCTTTGTTGATCGCGTTGGGAGCAGGGGCCGTTTTAAACGATGCATTCAAAAAGCTGTGTCTGTTTTCAGGAAAAATATCCTACCCATTATACATGACACACTATGCTGTATTATGGCTATTCGGCAACTACTTCACCAATAAGAAGCCGGACAATACAACGCTTGTTTTAATAATTGCAGGCGGAACAATACTTGTGCTGGTAATGGCTTACCTGGTGATGGTGCTGGCTGATTTACCGATAAGAAAATACCTGGATAACAAAAGAAAAGCGAAACTGATGGAAAAGAACCAGGCCGGGATATAAACTCCACTCATTGTAACAAAGACACCTGGCTGCTTTGGGAATTAGATTAGGGCAGAACGCTTCTGTATGCTATTACCTACGCAATTACTACTGCCGCCATTATGGCCCCGGTAAAGTCTGATAGGAAAACTGAACATCTATAAAAAAGAATAGGAACAGTTTTAAGCTGTTCCTATTTTCTCCTTTCAGGGAGAAGCCTGTACCCGGGACGGGAGTCGAACCCGTACGGGCCTTGCAGCCCACAGGATTTTAAGTCCGGCGTGTCTACCAATTCCACCACCCGGGTGTAACCGGTCTTGCGACCTGAAACTTCGTTTAAGCGATGCAGTTATGAAATACTTCAAAAACTTTGTCGCAAAAAAAATTCCATCCGTTGTGCGGATGGAATCCTGGAGCGGAAGACCGGGCTCGAACCGGCCACCCCGACCTTGGCAAGGTCGTGCTCTACCAAATGAGCTACTTCCGCATACTGATAAAGAACTGTGTTTGAATGTTTTGGGAGTGCAAAGATAAGGTTTGTTTCAATACTTCAAAATTTTTCCTGCACTTTTTTTTTCAAACCTATTTATACTTCGGTGTGTACAGCGTATTATCAGGTACTGCTACATCAGGTGTTCCCTTGTAACGGTGCTGATACAGTGTGTAGCAACCACCCAGCACGAATGCCAGAATGCAGAACACTTTCAGGTAAAATAAAAATACGGAAGAGTTCACCCAGTTGCTGGCAATATCCTGGCTCTGTTGTTCTTGTATTTCCTGTGCCATTGTGCTTGTTTGATTACGGTGCAAAAATAAAGGTTCCGTTCAAAAAATGAACATCCTTTACGAGAAAAATATTTCGCTGAACTTTTTCTTTCCTTTTACGAAGTGCTGATACACAATGCTTCCCTTGTACCAGCCGTCTTTCAGGTTGCCTCGTTTTACCGGGAAAAGATTCCCTTTCTTGCTGCCCAACATCCAGATCACCACATACCAGTGGGCCTGCACGATGGCGATGAAATAGGCCCGTTGCCCGGCGAACAGGGATTTCCAGGCAGAAATGCCATCCAGTACGAAACGCAACGGCAATTTGTACAGGAGCGTATGGTAAGGCAGGTTTTTGCAAAGCATGATGAGGTTGTTCCGGAAATTCAGGTACACCTTGCGCTCATTGCCCTTCGGAAGCGTACCGCCACCTACGTGGTACACGACCGATGCCGTGCAGACATATATCCGGTAACCCATCAGTTGTATGCGCCAGCATAGGTCTATCTCCTCCTGGTGGGCAAAGAAGATGGGATCCAATCCACCCGATGCATGATAAACAGCCGAACGGATAAACAATGCAGCGCCCCCCGCCCAGCCAACAGGCGCAGAATCGGGGTATTGTCCGGTATCAATCTCACAGTAATCAAAAACGCGGCCCCGGGCAAAGGGATACCCCAGTCCATCCATCCAGCCCCCGGCGGCCCCTGCGTACTCGAAACGCTGCTTGTCGTCAAACATCTTGATCACCGGCTGACAGGCTGCAATGGTCGCGTCCTGTTCCAGCAGTTCCACCATTGGCGCCAACCAGTTTGGCGTTACTTCCACATCAGAATTCAGCAATACATAATAATCGGCATCTACCTGTTTCAGCGCCTCGTTGTATCCTTTTGCGAAACCATAGTTTTCCGGCAAACGGATCAGCCTTACCTGCGGATAATGGGTTTGCAGGAAATCAATTGACGCATCGGAAGAAGCATTATCGGCCACGATAAGTTCCATATCAGGATAACCTGTCGCTTCCAGGAAGGGCAGGAACTTTTCGAGATGGTGTTTTCCGTTCCAGTTCAATATTACGACTGCTACTGATGGTTGCCTCGTCAAAATGCGCAGGTTATGTTTTTAAAATGATGTGCAAAGCTATTATTTTTACGGATGCTATCCACTCTTCAGAATTGGCGCACCTGGCTCGCCATCATTGCCATCGCGATTGTTTCGGGTACCATCCTGTATTCGCAGTACCTGGCCAGGAAAATAGCGGGTGGCGAAAGAACAAAAGTGCTGCAATGGGTAGAGGCGGGCAAACTGCTCATCAACGACTCCTCCGGCATCAGCAACCAACTGGTTGGACTGGTGATCGCGGACAATACAGATATTCCCATTATTGAAACGAATGAACGCGACAGCATCATCAGTTTCGTCAATATCGATACCTTCAAAGTAAGGACACGCCCCGATTACCTGCCGTCCCTACTCAATAAGTACCGGAGCAACAATGAACCCATCACCTGGGTCAACCCTTCCGATTCCACGCAGATGAACCGCTATTATTATGGTTCTTCCTTCCTGCTCGCGGAAGTGGAATACTACCCTATCGTGCAACTTTTCATCGTGGCGCTCTTCATTCTCATTACAGTGCTTTCCCTTCAAACCCGCAACCGCTCTGTGCAGAACCAGTTGTGGGCGGGCATGGCAAAAGAAACGGCGCACCAACTTGGCACCCCGGTATCTTCCCTGGAAGGCTGGGTGGAAGTACTGAAGGATGCCCCGGCAGATACCAATATGATCCGGGAAATGGCCAAAGATGTGGAACGGTTGAAACTGGTAAGCGACCGGTTCGGAAAGATCGGCAGCACTCCCCAACTGGAGCAAACAGATCTGCTCGCGCAGGTGAACAATATGGTGGACTACATCCGCAAACGGGCCACAGGGAAAGTACAGTTTGAAGTGAGCGCGCCGGAAAATACACTGCTTAACGCAGAAGTTTCTCCTCCCCTTTTTGATTGGGTGATGGAGAATTTACTGAAGAACGCGCTTGATGCCATGGATGGAAAAGGAAATATCACAGTAACCTTACTGCCAGAGGCGAAAAATATTATCATAGAAGTGAAAGACAGCGGCAAAGGCATTCCACGTCAACACTGGCAGAAAGTGTTCGCCCCAGGGTTCACCACCAAAAAAAGAGGCTGGGGACTTGGTTTGAGTTTAACGAAACGTATTGTTGAACAGTTCCACAACGGGCGGATTTTCGTGAAACAAAGCGATGCTTCCACCGGCACCACTTTCCGGATTGAAATTCCCATTCAGACTTCCCAGGAAAAAAAATCCGGAAAAGCACGCTGAATTATAAAATTTTATACATTTGCACTCCCATCAAAAAAGCGGCGGTGGCGAAATTGGTAGACGCACTACTTTGAGGTGGTAGCGCCTTTTACCGGGCGTGGCAGTTCGAATCTGCTCCGCCGCACTTGATTTAAAATGCAAGGAATTTCCTTGCATTTTTGTTTCCTTTCTTTTTCGCGTGTATCTCCCACCACAGGCGCGGATAAAGCAATTTATTTACTGAATCATCATTCAGGTCCATCACCACTGGCCCTGCCGGCAGTGTATTGTATTATTCATCAATAAAAAACAATCGTATGGAAATGAATCCAACTTTAGTACCCGCCATCAGATCACTTATCCTTGAAAGCAGGGAGCAGGCCGTTCGTACCGTTGACCATATCCGGGTAAGCATGTACTGGAACATCGGGAAACGGATTTTTGAAGAAGAACAGGAAGGAAAAGACCGCGCGGATTATGGCGCATTCCTTATCAGAACACTTGCAAAAGAATTGGAACCAGAATTTGGCACCTGCGTATCCTATCGTCAACTTAACTGGTACAGGAAGTTTTACAGGACTTTTCCAATTGTGTCCGCACTGCGGACACAATTCAGTTGGACACATTACAAGTTGCTGCTACCTATTGACAATCAAGAGAAAAGAGAGTTTTACATACTCGAAGCTTCAAAGAACAACTGGACATCCAGACAACTCGAAAGACAGATTAACAGCCAGCTTTATGAACGGCTGCTTTTGAGTACTGACAAAGAAAGTGTAATGGCCGCGGCAAAGGGCGAAAAACAGCCTGCCAACCCACTTGATGTGATCAAAGATCCAATGGTACTGGAATTCCTGGGATTAGAAAAGTCTCCTTCTTATTATGAAAAAGACCTTGAAGGCGCATTGATCGCACACCTACAGGAATTCCTTCTTGAACTGGGGAATGGTTTCTCCTTTGTAGCAAGACAAAAGCGTATTCACATCGGCGGAGATGATTTTTTTATGGACCTTGTATTTTATAACCGTTTGCTGCAATGCTTCGTGGTCTTCGAAATAAAGACGCATAAAATCACACACCAGGACATCGGCCAGTTGCAGATGTATGTAAATTACCTTGACAGGTTTGAAAAGCAACCTTTCGAGCAGGCAACGATCGGCATACTTTTGTGTGCGGATAAAAACGATGCAATGGTGAAGATCACGCTTCCTGAAACGAATGCATCCATCGTTGCCAGTAAATACCAGCTTTATTTACCCACCGAACAGCAACTGCTTACGGAAGTAAAAAATAAGGTCAACGCTATGGAGCATCATTCATAACCACCGGAGCCACTTTGCGCTCCCCCATAAATAAACTCAATACCCAGGCCAGCGCCACCACCGCTACGGCCCCTACCAGGTTCAGCC
>CAMLRX010000171.1 GCA_946482545.1 uncultured Flavihumibacter sp.
TTGACAGTGGTTGGATATGATTTTAATAATTTTTGCAGTTCTTTATCCATAAAATGAAGCTCTACGCCAGGGACTTTAGTTCCTTTTCAAAAGATAAACATTATCAGTCTCTTTTATTTGAAGTTCACCTTTGTCAGGGTAAAACTGAAAGAAATAGCCGCTGGCAGCATTCATAAAATAGTTATCACTTATTTTTTCCGCTTCAAATACTTTACCCCTTGTTTCTAACAACAATTTGGCCCCGTCTTTCCTACAAGTAACCATCAGTTGGTCGGATGAATATTTTCCAACGTATAAATCTAAGTGGTCCGCGTTATTATTTTTGTTTTTGGCAAAAGGAATAAGAAAAGATTCGTTAAAGCAAATTTTCAACACGCCTTCTATCAGGTCGGATCGAGGATAGTTTATGCCATTTGTGCAATAAGCGACAGACAACTTTTCGGCAGGAAAATACCAAAGCGCAGCATAAAACTCTTCGACTCTCCCATTGTGGCCAAAGCTCGGTTTATCACTGTATTTATTTGCGAAAATTCCCATGCCATAACCATCAACTAATGTTTTCATTTGGGTTAAACTGGTTTTATTTACCAGTTTGTAGGAGAACAAAGCGTCAATAAACTTTACCATATCACCTGGTGTGGAGACAATTGCACCTGCGCCACCATGAATATTCAAATCAGTTTCCTTTTCTATATGCCAGTTATTGTCAGCATATTTATAGGAGGCGCTTTCATTCTTTTTTACATCGATAGGATTCCCGAAATAAGTGTTTTTCAAATTCAGCTTAGCTGTTATTCTTTCTTTCAACGCCGCTGCATAAGGCATTTTACAAACCTTTTCTATAATGTAACCCAGGAGAAGATAATTGCTGTTGGAATAATCAGCGTATGTACCCGGCTCAAAGTCGCTGCCTTTCTCTTTAATTATTTTCAACATTTCTTCAGGCGACCTGGGTTTGTTCATCCAGTCAGGAAAATTGGTATCACGGGTGTAGTCATGCAAACCACTTCTGTGATAGAGCATATTTTGTATTGTGATTTTGTCTGCATTGGGCAAATCGGGGAAATACATTTCCAACCTGTCGTTAAGTTTTATTCTTCCTTCTTCAATAAGTTGAAAAATCAGAACAGATGAAAACAATTTTGTTATTGAGCCAATTTTATATTTTGTATTTATGTCAGCGGAAACTTTCTTTTCATCATTAATGAAGGAGTAGCCCATCGCTTTTTGATATTTAATGCTGCCGTTTTTTGAAATGGTCAAACTCCCCATGGCTAAACCCTTTGACGATAGCGCATTGAGAAAACTATCAAGTTTGGTAACGTTAATGTTTTGTCCCGGAGATGTACAAACCGATAACGTCATCAGTGTGATAAACCAGAATTTTTTTGTCATTTTATTATGTTAACGCATTTGTGTTTCGCACATTGCTTCGCGACCTCAGTTCCATTTCAGGAAGGCAAGGATAAGAGGTATTGTATAATTACTTCAGAAAAGTATAAACAGTTTCCGACATGTCAAAACTGAGTTCCCTTCAAGTTTGCATGAACCTCACCCTAACCATATTTACATTTTTATTTCTTCCTCACGAATAGAAATAAGCATTCCGCTCGCTTTGAATACGAGTGGCACGACAGTAAAGTACAATGGTTCCGTTCTTATGGAAACGAGAATTGGGAGTTCGACGAAAATGGTTTTATGAAAAAACGCTTTGCAAGTATTAATGATCTGGCAATAAACGAATCAGACAGACGATTGAAATAAACACCAACTCGCCATATTCGTCTCTTTATCAAACCGCTTTATTTTACCGGCAGGAAACCTCCCTGCTTTATCCTGAAAACCGGTTTGTCTTCCTTTCAGCATTCCTTACGGTAAACCATAAACAAAAAAATACAATTCATCACTTGTACTTCCCGGAAACTATGCTTAGTTTAGGCGCGACGGAAGAGTTTTCCTGATTCCACCTACTCCTTTCAAATCCAATACTTATAAAGTACCACCCTAAATACTTATGAGTAATGTTGAAAAGGATATTCACGATAATTCCCCTTATCTTATTTTTTGCTGTTTCTTCCGGACAAACCATTCAGCTCCTTCGATTTGACAACGCGTTGTCTTATACACCAGGATCAGGTGTATCGGTTCATTTTAAACCTAATCTATTTAAGATTGGCAATACTTTCACCCTGCAATTGTCAGATGCGGGAGGAAGTTTTGCGGCTCCTGTAAACATAGGATCTGTTGCAGACTTTTTTGTACCCGTTATCAATGGTGAAATACCAGCAGGTACGCCCGCAGGTAATAATTACAGGCTGAGGATTGTTGGCAACCCGGGCAATATCATTTCCACGCCCACGAACCCATTTAAAATAGTTGCCGCCACATTGGTTGCCAGCCCTGCTATAGAAGTGGTGTACCCGCAAACCATGCCCGTGAAATGCCTGGGGAACAGCAACTTCTTCGGATACCTGAATATGCAAAGTGGCGCCAGTTCGCTTTCCATGAGTTTTGATATCAAAGATTATGATGCCGCTTTCTCCTGGACCGTAAACCTGATTAACAGTAACGGAACGTTGAGGTCTGTATTACCCGTTAATGCAGGGAATGCAGAGATTGGCAGTTTGCCCATCGGTTATTATACGGTAGAACTGGTGAAAACCCGGAACGGCGTTACGTCGGTATTTTCTTATGTAGTACTGGTGGCAAGGAATGGTACCGGTCTTACCAACCTGTCTTCAGAACAGGTATGTACAGGTTCTCCTGTACAATTCAGGATTGATGGCATCAGCGATAACTATCCCGGTTCGAAGTACAGGATCGATTATGGAGATGGGAGCCAGACTGAAACCTATACGCACGATTCATTGATGGCCAACCCATTGTTGTCGCATATTTTTACCGATCCTACCTGTAATTCTTCTTCGTCCATACCAGATCCCAACAACAATAATAACCGCGCATTCGCGGTGGATTTGCAGTTGTATAATAAAGGACTGGCGTCGAACTGCGCAGACTATACTACCAATTCGCAGAAGAAATCTTTTGTGAATGCGAGTACACCTCCGGAAGCTGATTTTATTGTGCCGCAGGCGGTATGCATCAATTCAGGTATAAACGCAACGAACACTTCCATCGGCGGATATTACGGAAGCGGCGCTGTATGTGTAAGGTCTTTTGTGAGTACCTGGCAGTACAAAAAGCCCTCCTCCTCTAATTATATGAATGCGCCTGCTGCCTGGGTGAATAGTGCAGGAAACTTAGCCATACCTGCCAATATTATAAACGAACGAGGCTGCTGGTCGGTAAGATTACAGGTACAAAATCCTGAAGGCTGCCCCACGGTTTCAACGAAGGAAAAAACAATTGGCGTGGAGGCGATCCCAACGCCAGCCTTCAACGTGAGCGCCACCACCATTTGCAGCAACCAAAGCGTATCGGTCACGGACCAGTCGAATGCCAATGCTGGCGGCTGCCAGCGGCCAACCTTCTCCTGGACTATTTCTCCCGCTACAGGCTTCACCATCAACGGCCCTAATACGCCCAATCCAACCATTACTTTCACGGATGCGGGCGTATACACGATTGTGCAAAACATTACCAACAGTTGCGGAACCTATTCTTCCGCGGCACGTACGGTAACGGTGAATGGCGCTCCGTTCGTAAGTTTTTCACCGGCCAACGCAAACCTCTGCAAACCAGGGCCTCTCAATGAGACGATTGATTTTTCGCAGGCGCCTTTCAAACCCACTTACAGCACTACCTCCGCTGCGCCTGCTATTACCTCCTGGGCATGGACGGTAGATGGCCCCGCTACTGATTATGAATTTGTTACCGCAAGTAATATCGATTATCCTAAAATAAGATTCAAAACATTCCGCTGTTATAATATTACCGTCACTGTTAACGGGAATTGTAATCCCCCCAATTCAAAAACACTTCAGCTCTGCTTCAAACAATCTCCTGAGATCACGACTACCCCGCTTTCAGCCACCATCTGTTCAAAGGGAACGGCGCCGCCCATTAACTTAACATCGAACATGCCGGGAGCCACCTTCAACTGGCAGGCCGTGTATTCAGGTGTAACCCCCTCCAGTCCTGCATCGGGCACCACCAATATTCCTTCACGTGCTTATGAATTGACCGGGGCGTCCCCAGGTTCCATCACCTATACCATGGAGGCTTCGGCAAATGGCTGTACGGGCCCGTCTAAGCAATATGTTATTGCGGTTACCCCTTCTGCTAACGCGGAAATAAAATATGAAGCATCGCCACTTTGCAATACAGTTGCGACATCGCCCGTAAAACTAACCGGTACTACGGGAGGAACTTTTACGGCCAGCCCGGCCGGACTAGTGATAGACGCGGTTACAGGAACCATTTCTCCTTCTGCCAGTACACCCGGCACTTACACTGTAACCTACGCTATTCCTGCTGCTCCGCCCTGTATTGCTTTCAGCACCACAACCTCAGTTACGATCAACCAGGGAAATGCGGCTTCCGCAAGCATCAGTTATCCGGCAGACCTCTGTAATGTAACAAACACTGGCGCCACACCCAATCCGCCTGTTGCCGTTGTACGCACCGGCACGCCGGGCGGCATGTATTCCATTTTACCGGCAGTTGGTTTACCTATTGATGCAACCACCGGCACCATCACACCCGCAGGCGCCACACCAGGAACATATACTATTAGTTATACCATCATCAACACGGCCGGATGCTCCGATTATAAAGTGGCCAGCAATGTAACCATACACCCCGCGAATACTGCGCAGATCAGCTATGCCACTCCGTTATGCGCTTCTTTAACCTCAGCAACCGTAACGCTTTCCGGAAATTCGGGCGGCACCTATAGCGCCACTCCGGGCCTTGCGATAAACGCGACCACCGGCACCATCAATCCCTCTTTAAGTACACCCGGCACCTATACGGTAACGTACACAGTTCCATCTTCAGGCCCATGTCCCGGAACTTCGGCTACAGCCAATGTCACCATTACGCAGGCGCCCGCTGCCAGTATAGGTTACCCCTCCACGTTGTGTAATGTTAGCAATACACCCGCAACCCCTAACTTACCTGTACCAGTAACGCAAACCGGCACTACGGGAGGTGTTTATTCCATCGCTCCCGCCACAGGCTTAAACATCAATACCACCACGGGTACATTGAACCCCTCCGGCGCCACGCCCGGCACTTATACCATTACCTATACCATTGCTGCAGCGGGCGGATGCAACACCTTTACCACCTCGGCGACCGTAAACATTAGTGGTACACCAACCGCGACCATAGGGTACGCTTCTACTCTGTGTTCTTCCGCAGGCATTATCCCGGTTACCAGAACCGGAAACGCAGGCGGTACCTATACTTCGACGCCGGCTGGCTTATCCATCAATGCTGCTACCGGAGCCATCAATACCCTGCAAAGTGTACCGGGAACTTACGATGTTGTTTACTCGATAGCACCTTCGGCACCATGTCCCGGATTGGAAACCAGGACAACCGTTCACATCACACAGGCGCCTTCAGCCAACATTACTTATCCGGCTGTGCTGTGTAATGTGGCCAATACATCAACTACGCCCAATAATCCTATAGCGGTAACCCAAACCGGCACCACAGGTGGCTTGTATTCCATACAGCCCGCTATGGGGTTAAATCTTGATGCGAATACCGGCACAATATCTCCTGCGAACGCCACAGCGGGAACATATACAATTACCTATACTATTGCTGGTGCGGGAGGATGTCCTGCCTTTACAACTTCGGCCACTGTGGTGGTGAACAACACACCTTCGGCCAGCATTCGTTATCCGGGTTCTCCCTATTGCAATGGCATTACAACGCCGCAGTCCGTTGCGCTAACGGGAAATACGGGGGGCAGGTACACCACTACACCGGGACTATCTTTAAATCCTGTTACCGGGGCCATCAATCCTTCTTTAAGTGTACCCGGAACTTATACCGTAACGTATACGCTTACGCCCGCGGTGCCCTGTTTTGAATTCAGCACCACAACCAGTGTAACCATTACGGAAGCTCCTGTTGTTAGCCTGCCGAATGCCGCACAAACCATCTGTTCAGGAGAAACCGCTGTTTTCAGTATCACTTCTTCTTTAGCCAATATCAACTTAAACTGGTCGGTAACCGGGGGATTACCTGCTGGTATTTCTGGTGTTTCATCTGGAAACATTCCGGCACCGGCCAACTCAATTTCCCTTACGTTTACCAATACGGGCAGTACGAGCCAAACCCTCAGCATACAGGTTGTGCCCGTTAACCCCGCACAGAATGCGTGTGCCGGACCACCCGCTGTTATTCAGCTTACCGTGAATCCCATTTCGCCAATACCGGTTATTGGCGATACGGTTAAATATTGTCAGGCCAGCGCCGTGGCACCGCTTACCGCCGGTACGGCACCTAGCCACCGCCTGATATGGTATGATGGAAACGGACAATTGTTGCCTGTCGCGCCCACGCCTTCCACGGCAATTCCCGCTCAGATTGTTTATTATGTAAGTCAGGTGAACGCGTACAATTGTGAAAGCCCTAAAAAGAAAGTGGTTGTGGTAATTAACCCAACGCCGGTGATCGGCTTTGAGGCGATCAGGGACCCAACGGATTGTGGTATGCCATCCGGGGCGGTTCTGCTTACCATTAACACTATCAACAGCACCACACCCATAGGCAATGCTGCTTTTGAGATCTATTACAACAAAAATCATTCGAACACCATAACAGGTCCGGTTATGGGCAGCACCAATGCCGCAGGCGAACTGAGCATAGCGCTTGCGGCAGGCACTTATACCAATGTAAGGGTGGTATTGTACGGCTGTGCTTCCAATACCCTCGCGGGCCCGTATGAATTGAAAGACCCCACCCCGCCCGGAAAACCAGCCGCGGGCTACAATACAAATCTTTGCAGCAATGATACGCTCCGGCTAACGGCTTTGTCGGTGCCTGGCGTGTTGGGCAATGGCAATCCCAATGAAAGCGTTCCCGCTACTTATGTATGGGCTGGTCCTGCTTTTGGCAGCAACAGTTATACTACATCAGGCAGTAGTATAGCACTGGCTCCTCCATTGGAGCAAAAAGCCGGATTCTATGTAGTGTACGCGATGCAAGGGAACTGTCGTTCAGTAGAAACCAGTTTTACAGTTGCGGTTAAGCAGGCGCCTTCCAAACCAGTTATCGTAACCAGAACCCCGCTTTGCGCGGGGGATGATTTACCGCTTCAGGCCAACAGTACTATGCCTGGAAATAATCCGCAGCTCAACTATACCTGGACCGGCCCGGGCCTGAGCGTTCCGGTAAATTCACAGAACACAGGTATTAACAACGTTATGGTCAACGACGGCGGTTTGTACACCATTACGGCTACCTCACCGGCAACCGGTTGCAGTGCACAAACAGACACTTTAATCCGTATCGGAAATTACCCTGAAATCAGGTTGTTTCCCGGACTGGTAACCGCACCAACGGGCACACTATTACCGTTGACGCCCCGCATACTCAACAGCAATGCGCCAAACGTGTTGCCCATGCAGTCGTATACCTGGACGCCTTCCAACGATATTACCTGCTATGGCAATGGTTGCGACAGCGCAGTGGCCACCGTGAAAAGGGACGTTTGCTACCAGGTAAAAGCCACCAATATTTACGGCTGCAGCGATACCGCCAGCATTTGCATCAAAGCTTTCTGCGAAAATGCCCAGGTATTCATTCCCAATGCTTTTACGCCGGATGGTGATGGAAAGAACGATATTTTAATGGTAAGGGGCACCGGCATCGCGTCCGTAAAATCGTTCCGCATCTTCAACAGGTATGGAGAAGTCGTTTTTGAGAAGTACAACTTTCCGCCCAATACCCCGGCGTATGGATGGAACGGCACCATTAAAGGGAACATTGGGATACCTGCTGTTTACGTGTACACGGCAGAGGTAGTTTGTGAAAACGGCACCACGTATTCCTATCACGGCAACGTAACATTATTGCGCTAAAACAACCGGACATGAAAACATTTTTAAAATCATTATTACTCATTCTATACTGCTTCATTGGGAACGTCGGCTTCGCCCAGGACATTCATTTTTCTCAGTTTTATGAAATGCCCATGTTGCGCAATCCCGCCCTCACCGGCATGTTCCTCGGCGATATAAAAGTAGGTACTGCATACAGAATGCAGTGGAACGGCATCACCACGCCTTACAAAACGACAGCCCTAGGCGCGGAATTCAAGTTGCCTTCAGATGAAAACAAAGCGTTGCGTTTAAGTACAGGAGTGCAACTGGACCGTGATGTGGCGGGCGATTCAAAGCTCAGTAAAACGCAGCTCATGCCCGTTTTAAACATGCATTTTCCCATTCGCCACGATGCAAACTCGTATGTATCCGTCGCATTTGGGGGCTCGGCCGTACACCACAGCTTTGACAGGTCCAAGCTTACATTTGACGACCAGTTTGTAAACGGCGCGGTTACAGGCAGCTCCGGCCAGACATTTAATTTCAGCAACCGTAGTTACTTTAACGGCGTAACGTTAGGACTTTCCTACAATTATGGTGGCCTCGATGCTACGGACAGCCGGTACTACCTGGGCGCCGCTGTTTTTAACATCGCCGGAAAGGAGGAGGTACCTTATTTTCAGGACACAATTACCATGAAGTACAACCGGAAAATCAGTGTAAACGCAGGGACCGTAACGCCCACCAGCGCGGAAGACAGGTTTACTTTCTACGCCGATTATTTTAAGCAAACCGGCAATTCATTGTTCCAGATAGGCGTACTGTTTACACACGATTTCTATCAGCACGATCTGGACCAGGACCTCAAAACAGGGATCACATTCGGTGTTATACACCGGTGGGCCGACGCAGTGATGCCGGTGGTTAAACTGGAATACTATAACCTTGTGATGGGTTTTAGTTACGATGTGAATACCAGTCAGCTTGCGGTTGCTTCCAGGATAAAAAACGCGTTTGAACTAACGCTCTCGTATAAAGGATTTTTAAACATGCGGAATTCGACGTTAAGGCAAACCTGGTGTCCCAGGTAAAAAAAGCTGATCGCACAAAATTGCAGTGCTGGCAATATATTAA
>CAMLRX010000172.1 GCA_946482545.1 uncultured Flavihumibacter sp.
CGAAGGAAGAAATATTTTGCTTCGCCCGTGTATACGATAGAACCTGGGTGCTGGTTGTAGTGCCCGGAAAGAAGGGTATTGCAAATCCCGTATCAGCTAAACTATCTTCTTTCATTCAACTTCCGGAAGATGCGCCTGAAGTATGGCGGGATGAACTGAACGGGAACGATGGGTTGCGTTTTGAAGACATTCAGCTTCATTTAAAGAAGACGCCTGTGGTCATTTTAAGCGGACAGGCGAAGCGCGCTGCAACACCGCATGTATTGATGGGAACGGATTTACAACTACCGGGAAAATGAGCAATGTGGTGCACTTTATATTACACCGGCATTCGGCCCACCACCATACATGCCGGTATTGTTGGGAAAAAATATCCCTGGATATGACCAATGGGAACTGAACCCGCACATACTGCGGTTACTTAAAGAAAAATGGAGAGGCATTCACCACCAGCCTCAGGCGTATCCGGACATATCCCTGAATTTTTTTCTATACTGACGGGGCGCTGCATCATTCAGCAAACGGAACTGCTGATTGAAATGCGCGATGTTGCGAAACCCGCTTTCATAGCATATTTCGGTGATGCTCTTATCGGTTTGTATCAGTTGTGTGCGGGCATATTCCATGCGGTATTCAATCAGAAACCTACTGAAGGTTTTTCGTGTTATCTTCTTGAAATAACGGCAGAAAGAGGTTGTCGTCATGTACACCAGTTCTGCCACCTGTTCCAGCCGCACTTCTTCATTAAAGTTTAGCCTTACGAAATCGTACACTGCCTGAATGCGGTTGCAATCTTCTTCAGAAAGCGGGAACATATGTTGTTCGCTGTTGAGCAACACAAACCTTTCTTCGTTGGCCAATTGTTGCAGCAACTGCATCAGTCGCATCAATCTTTCAAAAGGAGGAAGCGCTATCATTTCCTGCATGCAGGGGCTTGCATAAGCCGCTACCTCCGGCAGAAACCGGATGCCACGCTCTGCATTCCTGAGCATTCTAGTGATCTGCATCATTTCAGGCGAAGCCATAAATTGTTCTCCCAGAAAGTGCTCCAGAAACTGCACCACAATAGAAGACGCAATATGATTTTCAGGCAGTTGTCCATCGTTCAACCAGCAATGCGGCACCTGCTTGCCAATCAGCACCAGGTCGCCGGGGCCGAAGGATTCAATGCTGTTTCCAACAAACCTTTTGCCACTGCTGCTTTCAATCAATGTCAGTTCGTATTCTGGGTGAAAATGGTATTTGGTATCAAAATGATGCAATAAAAATTTCCGGCATAAAAATGAATGCTGGTGTGTATTGTTGATTTGCTCAAAATGCGGCTTCATGTTTTCTTTGCACTATTATACGTCAGAAGTAATATTTAGGGACAAAATACCATGCAATGTAGTGAATTTACAAGTGGTTAAAAGAAGGGGTTCGTGTTAATTTTATCAAAACAAAGATGAATGAACACGCACATTCAACACCATCCAACAGCTGTTTCAGTATCTGACGGGCTTATTGATTCTTTCAGGGAAAAAGGAGCCGTGTACATAGAAGGAATAGCCTCAAAAGAGGAAGTAGACCATTACCGGCCAGCCATCAACGGTGCGGTTAAGAAATTCAATACAGAAAACAGGAGGCTGGAAGACAGAGACACCTATGGAAAAGCATTTCTTCAGGTCATGAACTTGTGGGAAAGAGATGAAGTTGTGAGCAGTTTCACCCTGCACAAACGTTTCGCACACATTGCGGCGCAATTGCTTGGCGTAAACCGTGTACGCATTTACCACGATCAGGCATTGCACAAAGAGCCCGGCGGGGGCGCCACCCCGTGGCACCAGGATCAGTACTACTGGCCATTGGATACAATAAATACTGTTACTATGTGGATGCCGCTTGTAGACCTTGACGCCTCAATGGGTATACTCAGTTTCGCAGAAGGTTCCCACAAAGACGGCCTGGTGAAGAACATTCCCATTTCAGACGAATCGGAGGCCCTGTTGGATCAATATGTGCAGCAGCAACAATATCCCGTTTACATGCCTGAAAAAATGAAAGCCGGCGATGCCACCTTTCACTATGGATATACCCTGCACAAAGCGCCAGGCAATTCTTCTCCCCGCATGCGGGAAATAATGACGGTCATTTATTTTGCAGATGGAGCCCGTATTCTGTACCCGGAAAATGACGCCCAGGAAACAGACCGCCACCGCTGGCTGAAAGGTAAATTGCCCGGTGAATATGCCGATTCAACACTGAACCCTTTGGTGGGTTAATTCACATTATTCAAACTTATTGTACATATTTTCTATGCACCATCGTTTTTTATCATTGTATATTCTGGCCGGACTTCTTTCAGCTTCCGCTCAGGCGCAGCCATCCGGTGCGTATGCAGTTGAACCCGCCATAGATATGAAAGCGCTGCCGTTTGAACCCGGAGCTGTTATATTGTTACCAGGTTCGCCATTCAGCGCCGCCATGGAAACCAATGCACGTTACCTCCGCAGCTTAAATGCCGACCGTTTCCTACACCGCTGGCGCAGCAATGCAGGACTTACGCCCAAAGCGCCCCTTTACGAAGGATGGGAGGCCACATCTTCGCACATGCTGGGGCATTATTTGTCGGCGCTGGCACTGCAATACGCCTGCACCGGAGATGCCTGGTACAGGGAAAAATCCAACTATGTGGTAAGCGAATTGCAGGCCATTCAACAAGCACGGGGTACGGGCTATATTGGCGGCATACCCGGAGAAGACACCCTCTGGAAACAGGTTACAGCCGGAAAAATACGCTCCGGCGGATTCGACCTGAATGGAGCATGGGTACCGTGGTACATGCTTCACAAAGTATGGGCAGGGTTGCTGGATGCCTATAAATATACCGGTAATGAACAAGCGAAAAGTGTGGTGGATAAACTTTCCAACTGGGCGTATGAACAATTTCATGCCATGCCCGACTCCCTGTTCCAGCGCATGATGATCGCAGAATTTGGTGGCATGAACGAATCGTTGGCTGAAGTATATGCCATTACCGGCAACAAAAAATACCTCAAACTATCTGAAAAATTCTACCACAGGCAGGTGATGGACCCGCTGGCTGAGAAAAAAGACCAGTTGGGTGGACTACATGCCAATACGCAGATACCTAAAATTATCGGCGCAGCGAGGCAATATGAACTTACAGGAAACAAACGCGACCACACCATTGCCGATTTCTTTTTTCACACGGTAGTAGGCCACCACAGTTATGTGAACGGAGGCAACAGCAATTACGAATGGTTCAACCAGCCCGGAAAATTTGTGAACGCCCTTAGTACCAATACTTCAGAAACATGCAATACCTACAATATGCTGAAACTGGACAAACACCTGTTTACCTGGAGCCCCAGCGTGGAATTGGCAGACTACTACGAAAATGCCCTGTACAACCATATACTCGCTTCTCAAGAGCCCGAAACCGGAATGATGTGCTACTACGTTGCCCTGCAATCGGGCAAACAACGGGTATACAGCACACCTGAAACCTCTTTCTGGTGCTGTGTGGGAACAGGGTTGGAAAACCACGCAAAGTACACAGAGGCCATTTACTTCAAAGACAACAACAAAGGGGTTTACCTCAACCTCTTCATCCCCTCGGTGCTGAATTGGAAAGAAAAAGGCCTGACACTTACGCAGGAGAATAATTTTCCCTATACTGCTGCCACAAAGCTGTCTGTAAAAGCTGTCTCGCCCGTTGAAGCCGCCCTTCACCTGCGTTGCCCCTCCTGGTCGGAAGGTGGCATGGAAGTCTGGTTGAATGGAAAGAAACTGGCGATAGGTACAACTGCCGGCAGCTACACCACCCTGCAACGAAGATGGAAAAGCGGGGATAAACTGGAACTCCGTTTTAACATGAAACTGCATACCAAAGCAATGCCCGACGCACCGTCGCGCATGTCCGTTTTTTATGGTCCCATACTGCTGGCAGGTGCCTTGGGAAAAGAAAAACCCGACCAGTTGGGCGTTCCGGTATTAATTACAGAGGGCAAGCCTGTTGAACAATGGGTGAAGCCGTTGAACCTGCAACAACTGGAATTTATCACTCATAAAGCAGGCCAGCCACATGAGGTAAAACTTCAGCCATTCCACACCTTACACAACCAGCGCTACATTGTATACTGGGAGCAGTTTACAGCCGCTGCATGGAAGCGAAAAAAAGCAGAATATGAAAAAGAACTGCTGCGGGTACAGGAAATGGAACGGAGAACTGTTGATGTGGTAAGGCTTGGTGAGCAGCAATCTGAAAAAGACCATGAGCTTACTGGTTCCAATACCGGTGTGGGCACGCACGATGAACGTAAGTTCCGCGATGCACCGAATGGCGGATGGTTCTCTTTCCGCGTAAAAGTAAAGGATGCACCGCTTTCATTCGTAGCCACTTACAGTGGTAACGATGGCAGGGGCAGGGCTTTCTCCATTCTGGCAGATGGCGTGTTAATAGCGGAAGAATCACTGAAAGCGGAAAAGCCAGGCGCTTACGTGGAACATGTGTATGCCATTCCGGCCGCTGTTACAACTGGAAAAACATTTGTTACCATCCGCTTCCAGGCAAAGCCCGGGAATATTGCCGGCGCTTTGTTTGAAGCAAGAGTGATTGAATAAAACATGAAAAAGAACAGACCTTAAAGGCCTATTCTGTAAACGCTGTTTTGGGTTTGAAGGGGTCTTTCGTCTGTTCGGAAAGGAGCAAGCGGAAGCCCTTCTTTATTGAATACATTTGCTTCTCCGGCATCATCTTTCCAGGCAAAACGTACTGCTTCAGGGTGCGGCACGTCGGGATGATACACCAGGATGGTGTTGTTTTCAATTTTTGCATAGGCAGGAATAAAATCCGCTCCGGCACCAGCTATTTCAAAACCGTGCACGGTATTGCAGCCATCTTTTACGACTAAACCGTTTGCCGCGTGGAGCAGGCGGATTCTTATAGCACCGGCTTCCCGGTTGTAACTCGCGAATACCGGACTCTGGAAAGGAACCTTTTTGCCGTATACCGTATGCAATGCGCAGGCCGCCAGCCGCAGGGCCACCGTTTCTTTGTCGCGGGGGTGAATGTCGTTGCTGTCACCAACATCAATGGTAACCACACGGCAGGTGTTTCTTAATGCCAGTGCTTTTTCCTGAGCAGCACGCAGCTCGGCCCAGGAACTGCTTTTTCCGGGCTGAGTGGTATGGGCATTGAAGCTGGCCAACTGTACAAACAGAAAAGGGAAATCGCCAATGCCCCATTGTTGGCGCCAGTCATTGATCATGAGCGGAAAACTTGTGCCATACTGGGTTGCACGTGCGGCATTGGATTCGCCCTGGTACCAGAGCACCCCTTTAATCCGGAACGACAGCAAAGGATGAATCATGGCGTTGAACAGCAGCGAGGGATAGTCGTTGGGGTACACCTGAAAACCATTACTGTATACGATGCTGATCTGGTAACGGGCCTCACCTTCTATGCTGATCTTTTTGCCTTCGTATTCCAGGAACATAGAACCGGCCCCACCAATAAATCCACCCCCGCCACCTGTATCCTCAACCATTACCACCAAGGTGTTTTCACCTGGCAGCACCAGGTCTTTGGGCAGGGTATACATGCGTTTTACTCCCGGTTGTGCGTGCGTATTCCCCACAAACCTTCCATTGATCCATACAGAATCGGAATCATCAATTTGTCCGAGATGAAGGACAGCTTTTTTTCCCTTTACCGCTTCTGTAACGTTAATGCGTAAACGATACCATACTTTCCCGTTCAGGTTTTCCCATCCCTGTGGCTCCCAGTATCCTGGCACTTTCATGCTTGGCCATGTCGCGTCGTTGTAGCCGGGGTTTATCCAGGTATGTGTATTGGCTGTTTCAGGGAGATGACCCTGAGCCTGTTTTATTTTTTGCAGCATTAGCTGCTTTTTATTTTCGTTCAGTTCGGCTACGGTTGCCGTTGGCATTTGTTGCAAGGTATTACCAAACATGGGTTGCTGTAAGGCTTTACTGCTCATCCAGGTTTCTATGTGCGTACCGCCGATGCTGGCGTTGATGATGCCTATGGGTACGCCAAGCGTTTCGTACATTTTCCGGGCATAGAAGAAACCTATGGCGCTGAAGCGGCCTGCTGTAGCTGGTGAAGCTGCCACCCAGCTTCCTTTTTCCAGTTCTTTCACAGGTTGAAGACTTACTTTTTTCTCTACTTCAAACATCCTGATATCCGGGTAGTTGGCTGCTGCTGTTGCGGTAGTGGCATTCAGGCTTAAAGCAACCGGCCATTCCATGTTCGATTGACCCGAGCAGAGCCAGACTTCTCCTGCAAGTACATCTTTGATATGAATGGTGTTTTTTCCTGCAATGGTAATAGAGAAGGCGGGTCCCGCTTTCCGTGCAGGAAATTGGATCTGCCACTGGCCATTGGCTGCGGTCTTTACCAGCCTGGTGGTACTTCCGATTGTAACGGTAACAGGTTCACCCGCATCGGCCCAACCCCATATACGTATCGGCTGCTGTTGCTGCACCACCATTCCATTGCTCCAAAGTGGAGATACATGTACGTTTGCCTTTAGAAGAAACGGTATTCCTAAAGCCAGTAAAAGAATAAAAACAGTGCGCATGTTTTTTGTTTGAAAGTAATATCAGAATATTTGATCCATTGATGGCATTTTGCCACATATCCCTGTTTTCTTTGCCGGGTTCGGGCACGCTAAAGCAGCATACTGCCAGGATTTGCCTTTTGCGATGGCAACAGCACAGTAAAGGCGGATCCTTCTCCCGGCACACGCTGAACTTGTATGCGCCCGTTCAGCATTTCGAGGAATATTTTATATACACAGATATTCATGGTGATCTGTATCAGCCCCCCGAACAATGGGTGCCATCAACAACACGCCTTTGTCGGTGAGGGCATACTTCTGAATAATATAATCAAAAGTGCAAAACGGTCCGTAATGTGTAAATTCAACTCCAGGTACATCAAAAGGGACCGCATTTAATTGTTCCGGCAACGTTAATACCTCTTCAAACGGCGCATATATAATCTCCGCTTCCGCATCAATAAACCTGCGTATAAGCCAGGGACAGGCCAGCCTGTCAATTTTCGGTTTGGACCGTGTTATCCATTTCATACATGAATTTAAAAAAGTTTAAAATTATTTGTCTATTATTTCAGTAGACTTTATATATTTGTCCACCAAAACAATAGACTTTTAAAATTCAGCAGCGCTATGAGCAAAAAAATACAACTCAGCCTTCTCCTATTCTTCACTTTCAGTGCGGTTTTCGCCCAGGAAACATTGGAAGGAACAGTAAAAGACCAGAAAGGCTTCCCTGTAACCGGGGCAAGCGTAACCATAAAAGGATCGAATGTTTACGTTGTGGCCGATCCCGAGGGCAATTTCAAAATCCGTAAACCCGAACAACTTCCGGTTACCCTGCGGATCAGCTCTGTTGGTTTTACACAGCAGGATGTGGTAGTTACTACCGAAACGGCCCTCGCTCGGATAGCAATCGTACTGATAGCTGATGAACAATTAAAGGAAGTGGTGATTTCCTCCCGCCGAAGACTGGAAACCGCACAATCTGTGCCCATCCCGATTACGGTAGTAGGTGGAGGACAGGTTGCGGACGCAGGTGCTTTTAACGTGAACAGGTTAAAAGAACTGGTGCCCACTGTACAACTCTATTCTTCCAACCCAAGAAATACTACTTTGAATGTGCGTGGACTCGGCTCCACTTTCGGACTTACCAACGACGGCATTGATCCCGGCGTAGGATTCTATGTGGATGGTGTTTATTATGCACGTCCCGCAGCCACCACACTCGATTTTATTGATATTGAACAAATAGAAGTACTGCGCGGCCCACAGGGAACATTGTTTGGAAAGAACACCACTGCAGGCGCTTTCAACATTACCACCAGCGCCCCCACTTTTAAACCTGGCGCTAAGTTCGAAGTAAGTTACGGCAACTACGGTTACATACAGGCCAAAGCCTCTGTTACGGGTGGCATCACGAAAAAGCTGGCCGGCAGGCTTTCCTTCTCCGGCACCCAAAGAGATGGCTTAATCGAAAACATCGCCACGCAGAAAAAGGTGAACGACCTCAACAACCTTGGTGTGCGCGGCCAGTTGCTGTACGTTCCCAACGACCGCATCAAAATCACGCTGGCAGGAGACGCTACCCGGCAACGTCCCGATGGTTACGCCCAGGTAGTGGCCGGTGTAGTGCAAACGCAGCGCGCGGCATACCGCCAGTTCAACAACATCATCGCCGATCTCAACTACCAACTGCCCTCCCTCAATCCTTTCGACAGAATCATCGACCACAACACTACCTGGCGCTCCGGCAACGACCTCGGTGGCGTATCACTGAATATTGACGCGAAGGTTGGCAGGGGTACACTCACTTCTACCACCGCATGGCGCTACTGGAACTGGGATCCCTCTAACGACCGGGATTTCACGGGACTGGCCGTGCTCTCACTTTCACAGGCCACTTCCAAACACAAACAATGGACACAGGAAATCCGCTACGCCGGTGATCTTTCGCCTAAACTCAGCGGCGTGATCGGCGCGTTCCTCATCGGACAGGACCTCAAAACCGATCCTTACCATATCGAAGAATCCGGCGATGCACAATGGCGTTTCTCCCAAAGCTCCACCAGCAATCTATGGAAAACACCAGGCCTGTTTGAAGGTTACGGCATCAGAACAAATTCAAGGCTTCAAAGCTTCGGCGCCGCCGTATTCGGTCAGCTAGACTGGGCCATCACCGAAAGACTACATGTACTCCCAGGCTTACGTTTCAACTTCGATCAAAAAGAAGTGGACTATGACCGTCAAACCTATGGTGGACTACAAACATCTGATCCCGCATTGATTGCCTTAAAGAACGCGGTATACACCAACCAGGCCTTTAAAGCCGATGTGGACGAGAGCAATCTTTCCGGGCAACTTACCGTCTCCTTTAAAGCCGCAGAAAAAGTGAATACATTCGCCACCTTCA
>CAMLRX010000173.1 GCA_946482545.1 uncultured Flavihumibacter sp.
CCCGCATCCGGGCTGTTCTCTAACCATTGTGCGCTTTCTGAAAACGCGCATACTCCCGGATAATCACCCTTCCTTCCCTGCATATCTAATATTACCTGGAAGTGCAGGTGCGGCGGCCATTCCCCGTTCTCTGCGGGAATACCAAAATGGGCGATTTCGCTCCCGGCTTCCAGTAGTGCACCTTCCTGTAGTCCTTCAATATCGCGTAAGGAGATGTGTCCGTACAGCGTGTTAAAATCACCAACAGGGGTGTGGTGTTTCACGATAAGTGTGGCGCCATAATCACCGAATTGCTGGTTGAATGCCATGCTATGCACGGTTCCTGTTATGGGAAGAAATACGGGGCTGCCCGCTTCTCCCCATATATCAACGCCCAGGTGCAGGCGGCGTGGTTCAGTGCCGTCAAAAACGTTGCTGCGTGCGTAAACGGTGCGGTGTTCGTTGTAGCCGCCAATGCCGTAGCGGCAACCCTTCGAGGAAAGAAGACGGGTGATGTACGCTGAAAATGCCTCGGTATCACGCACCAGTTCCGGAGACAACGCCGTATTGGAAGCCGTAAAATTCATGGTGAGCAATTTTTCACCCGGCAATAATTCCACTACGGGAAACAGCGGTTGGCCTACGATGTATTTTTCCCAATCTGATTTGTTCATCATACTTATAAAGATACGGTGGCAAACACCGGGAAATGATCGGAAGAAAAACGGCCTCCCCATGTTTGCGATAACGTAGCGTGTTGCAGTATTTTCACTTTGTTGCGGATGAAAATATAATCTATGGGGTCGTCGGAAGTTTCTTTGGGTCCGAAGCCGGTGAACGTTCCGGTCGGGCCAAAATGTGGTGTGGCCGAAATACTTTTAGCATCCGTGAAACGCAAATTGGGTTCAGCTTCCAGCAAAACACGAATGGGTTCATCGGAAGGTATGGCGTTGAAATCGCCCGTGATGATAGTAGGATAATTTCCTGCGATCTCTTTTACCTTGCGGAGCAGCAGTTTTGCGCTTTCTTTCCGGGCCTCTTTACCCTTGTGGTCGAAATGGGTATTAAAATGGAAGAAAACCTTATTGGTTTTTTTATCGCGGAACCTGGCCCAGGTTACAATCCTCGTAATAGCGGCGTCCCATCCTTTGCTGCCTGGAACGGTGGGGGTTTGCGAGAGCCAGAAGGTTTCAGTGGCGAGCATTTGAAGTCGTGTGGTATCGTAGAAGATAGCGCTGTATTCTCCCTTCGTTTTGCCATCATCCCGGCCTCCGCCGGTGTATTTGTATTGGGGCAAACGTTCCTTCAAATCCGTCATCTGGCCGTGGAGGGCTTCCTGTACACCAATGGTATGTGCTTTGTGGAAGAGGATCTGGCTCGCGGCCATATCTTTACGGAAGGGCCATGCGTTCGCACTATCTGAAGCGGTATTCAACCGGATGTTGAAAGTCATCACATGAAGTTCCTGGGAAAAACACCATGTTGAGAGGAGGCATAAAACGGTAAAGCAAAGGTTCTTTTTCATAATCAAGCATTGGCCTGCAAAGATAGGTGAAACCGCTTCGCTGAAATTTTCCTACATTCATCTTAACCATTCCTTCATCATTCGCCGCTGCTATGAAAGAAAAGATCGTTTTTTTCTCTGCCAAGCCTTACGATAAACTATTTTTCGATAAAGCCAATTCGTCCTACGGATTCGAACTGGAATACCTGGAGACGCATCTGGGGCCACACATCGTGCAGGCCATACAACCTGGAACTTTCGGCGTATGTGCTTTTGTGAACGATAAGTTACCCGCTCCCGTAATAACCGTGCTGGCAGAAAAAGGAATAAAACTGATCGCCATGCGTTGCGCGGGTTTCAACAACGTGGACCTTGAAGCGGCGAAGCGTTCCGGCATCCGTGTATGCCGCGTACCTGCCTATTCTCCGGAAGCCGTGGCTGAACATGCAGTGGCCATGCTGCTGACCCTGAACCGCAAGACACATAAAGCGTATAATCGTGTACGTGAGCAAAATTTCTCCCTGAACGGATTGCTGGGATTCAATCTTTTTGGCAGAACCGTGGGTGTGATCGGAACCGGCAAAATTGGTCAGGCTTTCTTCAGGATCATGAAAGGGTTCGGATGCCGCGTAATTGCTTACGATCCTTATCCGGATGCTACTTTGGAAAAATCAGGCGTTGCGTACCTTTCTTTCGAAGATGTGATGCGGCAATCGGATATCATCTCTCTGCATTGCCCGCTCACACCGGAGAACAAACACCTTATTCGCCGGGAAACCCTTGACCTGGTTCAGGATGGCTGCACCATCATCAATACCAGCCGCGGCGGTTTGTTGCATACTGCAGACATTATTCAGGCGCTGAAAATAGGAAAGGTAGGCTATCTGGGGATCGATGTGTATGAACAGGAAGAGAAAATCTTCTTTAAGGACCTTTCTGCACAGATTATTGAAGACGATGCGATCCAAAGGCTGATGAGTTTTCCCAATGTACTCGTTACGGGACACCAGGCGTTCTTCACGGAAGAAGCGCTTACGCAGATAGCCGAGACCACTTTGGATAGTATCCATACTTTTGCGGGAGGGGCGGAGCCGCCGAAAGACCGGATACTGGTATAACAAATGAATTGCAACGCATCTTTGCAAAATGACTACTCCCGGATTTCAGGATATATTTGTTCTTTCCACACTTTTATTGACCGCAATACTGTGTATCCACTTCCGTAAGTTAACGGTTGCGGGGGCTTTGTGGGCAATCTTGCTGGGAATGGTATTACATTATGGTGCAGGGTTCTCTGCTCTCGTGTTGCTGGCGGTATTTTTTTTATCGGCCACGGCAGCAACGGCTTACTATAAAAAGGAAAAGGCTGCAATGCTCGGAAAGCCGGTTCATGAAGAACGCCGGAACGCGTGGCAGGTACTGGCCAATGGCGGAGTGCCTATGCTGGCGGGCTTGGCGGCACTTTTATACCCAGAAAAATTTAATGCCGGTGTGCTGATCGCCGCGGCTTTGTCTTCTGCCACATCTGATACCCTTTCTTCAGAACTAGGCATGGTTTGGGGGAAACGTTTTGTCAACATCACTACGTTCCGGAAAGAAGCGCCGGGTGCCGACGGGGTAGTGAGTGTGGAAGGAACACTCGCCGGATTACTTGGCGCCGGGATGATCGCGACTGTATTTTATCTTTTTAATGGCGGAGTTGTTGCTTTTTTTATCATAATAATTTCAGGAATAACCGGTAACCTTACAGATTCGCTTCTGGGTGCATGGTTTGAAAGAAAACAACTGCTGGGCAACAATGCTGTGAACTTTCTCAATACACTGGTAGCCGCTGGTGTAGCCTGGTTGCTACTGCTATTCTAATGCATTTTGAGGTTAACCTTCTCTTTGTTGTGGTAGAAAAACACTGATAATCAATAAAGAAAAAAACGGTGGTAGTAGTTTTGGCGTAGCCCTAAAAATTGGATTGCGCGTATTTCTTTTCAAATTGTAAGCACTAAAAATTGCACCATTATGAAAAGAAAATTTCAGCCTTTGGGCCTGTTGCTGGCCACCCTTGTCCTGTTCTCCTGTAAAAAAGATACCGCGCTGCCGCAGCCTGAACCGGAGCCGGTGAACGATGAACCGGCAATTGTTTCTGATGCCATCTACAACGACCGCACCATTAACTGGGAAAACAGAACACTCTTCACCACCTACACACAATCTCAGGCAGCTACTGATTTCGGTAACGTAAGCGGTTGGGTGGATTCAAGAGGGTATATCTCTAATGGGAAGGATGGGGGCAAAAGCGCCCGCATTACTTTGTTGCCGAATGCGCTCACCGGAGCGGGCGGTGTGATCGCGAATGTGGATATTTCTGATGGATCAGAATATTCATTGGACTATGATATGCGGTTCCACTCCGAATTCAACTGGGGAAGAGGAGGCAAGGTAGGTTTTGGGTTTCGTATTGGGGAAGGCAATACCGGTGGGGATCCCGGTACAGATGGAAACGGCGGCAGCGTTCGTTTGATGTGGTATTCCCCCAATTCCAATCCCAGCAGGGTGTACCTTCATCCCTATGTGTATTACAGGGACCAGCCCGGGCAATTCGGGAATAACTTTGGGAAGTCGTTTCCTAGTTCGGGAGCGCTCAGCAAGGGTACCTGGTACCATGTGCACATTTATGTAAAGAGCAATACAGGTAGTAGCACGAATGGCTGGATTCGCATCAGGATCAACAATACTACTTTGCTGGATCAGGCGATTCGTTGGACGACTAACGATAATCAGCGGTTGGTGAAGAACATGGCGTTCCATACTTTCAGAGGCGGTAGTTCTTTGGCAGATTGGGGGGTGTCTTCAACGGACTATGTTTATTACGATAACCTTGTGGTGAATAAGATTAATTGATGTGGAAGTGCTTTTTGAGCGGATGCCGGCTTACGACATGTAATTTTTTCGCGTGAAAAAGCGAACGGAGGTTTGTGGGGGGAGGGTTGAAGGTTATTTTTTGGATGGTGGATGGGCCACCCGCTTTTTCTACACGAAAAAATTACATGTCGACGCCGGGGTTCGGAGTGGTTGTTTTGGGAGGTATAGCATTGGGAGGATTGTTGGTAGGGGTGAGATTCTTTTGGGGAGTTGGTGGTGGTGGGACTTTTCGGGAAAGAGGAGTTTAAATGTGGAAATGGGTGGGCGGCCTATTGGTAGTGGAGAACGGGGATTAATTGGTGACTTATTGTGCAGGGATATCAGGACGCGTATTGTTGAATAAGTTGTAGCAGTTGGGGGGCGGATTTAACGCCGGGTTCGCGCCATAGTAATTTTCCGTTTCTGAAAAGCATTAGGGTAGGGACAGAACTGACATTGTAGGCTCCGGCCACATCAGGGTGGGCATCCACATCTACTTTGAAGATGGATATATTGTTACCCAGTTTGTCTTTTACCTCTTTGAGTACCGGGGGCATCATTTTGCAGGGACCGCACCAGTGGGCATAGAAATCGATGAGCACCGGGGTATTGTTATTGATGATGGATTGGAATGACTGGTTCATCGTATTTGTTTTTCCTCACAAAAATAAGCCCGTTGCTTTTCCGGTGACATGATAAATATCACATCAGTATAAGCTTCTATTTGCCGGAGGGATTGATGATGGTGTTGCAGAAGCCGTATTCCTGGATGTCGTTGGAGGCTACAACAACCAGCCTTTGGGGTGCGAAACGTTGGATGAGCTTATGGTACAGGGCGTAGCCTTCTTTATCGAGGTTGGTGCAGGGTTCATCCAGCAGGAGAATAGGAGTATCTGAAAAGAAGGCCTGGGCCAGTTTTACGCGCTGTTTCATGCCGGAGGAGAAGAGGCGGATTTGTTTGTTCTTGGCTTTTTCGAGGCCTACTTCGGAAAGAATTTCCGGGATGGAAAAATCTTTGAGCAGCGGCTTGAATGTATTGTGAAAGCGTAAAAATTCCGTGGCGCTCATTTCTTCTACCACTTCAAGATAAGGAGCAGCGATAGAGATGTATTGGAAATGCTGCTCCGGATCGGCTGAAGCCGTTCCATCTGGGAAGAAGGTTATTTTCCCTTCGCTGGCCATCTGCGCACCGGAGAGTACCTGTAAAAAAGTAGATTTCCCTGATCCGTTCGGACCAGTGATGGCGTAAGCATTTCCTACAGCAAATGAATGGGTAAGGTGGCGGAAAATCCACTCCCGGTTGAAGCGTTTTCCGGCGTTATCCACCTCAATCCTCATCCGAATTCCCTTTGGTGAATCTTTTGATGATACCTCTGCCGCTTTCGCGGATGAAGGTTACGATCTCATCGCGTTCATCGCTGGCGGGCAGTTCCTCTTCAATGAATTCGAGGGCCTGACTGGTGTTCCTTCCTTTGTTGTAGATGATGCGGTAGATATCGAGAATGTGGTTGATTTTTTCGATGCTATACCCGCGGCGCTTCAGTCCAACGGAGTTTACGCCGGAATAACTTAAAGGCGTACGGGCCGCTTTAATATAAGGGGGAACATCTTTGGAAACGAGGGAACCACCTGCAATAAATGCGTGCTGACCAATGTGCACGAACTGGTGCACAGCGCAAACCCCGCCCATTCCTACGTGATCGCCCAATACAACGTGTCCTGCAAGTTGGGTACTGTTGCTGAGCGTGCAGTTGTTACCGATAATGCAATCGTGCCCGATGTGCGTGTAGGCGAGGATCCAGCAATTGTTGCCGATCACAGTTTTCCAGCGGTCGGTGGTACCTCGGTGAATGGTCACAAATTCGCGGATCACGCAATTGTCGCCGATTTCAACCGTGGTTTTTTCGCCGGTATATTTTCTGTCTTGCGGAAGTGCGCCCAGTACTGCTCCGGGAAAGATCATGCAGTTCTTTCCGATGCGGGTACCTTCCATGATGGTCACGTTGGAACCTATCCAGGTGCCTTCGCCGATCTCTACATCGGGATGTATTACGGTAAAGGGGTCGATCTTTACGTTCGTGGCGAGTTTGGCATTCGGATGGATATAGGTATGTGGATGGATCATGCTGAATGAAAGTTAATAAAGGATTAGGCTTCTCTTTTAACGAGTTGCGCCACAAGATCTGCTTCGGTGGCTACTTTATTGCCTACATACACTGTTCCTTTCATTTCACAGATCCCTCTGCGGATGGGGGCGGAGAGTTCCATTTTCAGTAAAAGTGTATCGCCTGGCACAACTTGCTGCCTGAATTTACAATTGTCGATTTTAAGGAAATAAGTATCGTACTGGCCCGGGGGCATGGCATTGATGCAGAGAATACCTCCCGTTTGCGCCAGCGCTTCCACCTGCAATACGCCGGGCATTACGGGGTTTCCGGGGAAATGTCCCTGGAAGAACTGCTCGTTGAACGTGACGTTCTTCACCCCGATGATGTGCTTGTCGCTCATTTCGATCACTTTATCGATGAGCAGGAACGGGTAGCGGTGTGGTAATGTTTTTTCGATCTGGAGCAGGTTGTAAACCGGTTCCTGGTTGGGATCGTATACTGGAACATCTTTGATGTGCTTGTTCTTCTTGATGTATTCCTTGATCTTTTTCGCGAAAGCCACGTTGGTGCTGTGTCCGGGGCGGTTCGCGATGATGCGTGCCTTAATGGGGTAGCCGATCAGTGCGAGATCGCCCACCACGTCGAGCAGTTTGTGGCGTGCGGGTTCGTTGGGAAAACGGAGTTCTAGGTTATTAAGGTAACCTTCTCCGATCACTTCGATCTTTTCTTTACCGAAAACTTTTGCGAGGCGGTCGGCTTCTGCTTCGGTCAGGGGTTTGTCTACCACCACGATCGCGTTATTGATATCACCTCCTTTGATGAGGTTGTTGTCGAGCAGCATTTCCAGTTCGTGGAGGAAGCAGAACGTGCGGCAGGCGGCGATTTCGTTTTTAAAGTCGCTCATCCTTTTCAGGCCTGCGTGTTGCGTGCCCAGCACAGGGGAGTTGAAATCGATCAGCGTGGTGATTTTATAATCCATGGAAGGCATGGCCACCATTTCCACGCGTTTGGCTTCATCGTAGAAGTTGATGTTCTGGTCGATGCTGTACCATATTTTCGCGGCTTCCTGTTCAGTAACGCCGGATTTTTCTATCAGTTCGATGAACGGGCGGGAACTACCGTCCATAATGGGAATTTCGGGGCCGTCCACTTCAATCAGAACGTTATCTACGCCAAGACCCACCAGTGCGGCCAGGATGTGTTCCACGGTACTTACTTTGGCGCCGTTGTGTTCGAGGGTGGTGCCGCGGCTGGTATCCGAAACATAATCGCAATCCGCTTTTACCACGGGCTGACCGGGAAGGTCAATTCTTTTGAACTGGAAACCGAAGCCGGGATTGGCGGGTTTCAGGGTCATGTTCACTTTAGCGCCGGTATGCAGTCCTGTGCCGAAAATGCTTATATCTGACTTAATCGTATGTTGCTTATCCGGGTTGAATTGGTTATCCATTGTGGTTGTTATGCCTTTGGTAAAGTGGGCAAAGATATTGAATTCCGCTTAACGTAGCGAACCGGAATCTACTCTTGAGGGGGTATCTTTCCCCGCGACGATGGACCTGCTGCTGAGGGCTATGGCACGGATAATTTTTGTCATGTTCTCCAGATCGAGGGTTGCCAGTTCATCTTCTACGGTATGGTAATGCTTTTCGCTGTCCATTTTGGAGGTGGAGATGGTATGGGCCGGAACGCCGAGCCGGGCGAGGGTGGCGTTATCGGATCGGTAGAAGAGGTCCTGGTCGGGATATGGATCGGGGTGGAAGGTGAAATCGGTTCCTTCCAGGTTCTTTGCCAGTATTTTACCCATATCCGTTTTTTCATATCCTGTGATGTAGGCGCTGTTTTTTCCCCATTTTGAATCAGTGCCGATCATTTCTATATTGAACATGGCCATTACCTGGTCGGGGTTGAACTGGCGGGAAAAGTACTGGGAGCCGTATCCGCCCACTTCTTCGGCGGTAAAAGCCGCGAAAACGATACTTCTTTCATTGTTTTTCTGCTTAGCGAAATACTGCGCCAGCATCATCACGGCGGTAGTGCCCGCGGCATCGTCGTTGGCCCCGTTGTAAATGGAGTCGCCGTTTACAGCCTTACCGATCCCGAGATGGTCGTAGTGACCCGAAAATATCACGTATTCATCTGGTTTCGACTTGCCGGGAAGGATGCCC
This sequence comes from uncultured Flavihumibacter sp., assembly GCA_946482545.1. The sequence goes on from CAMLRX010000173.1 coordinate 8,652, forward strand.
ACTACATTGGCGAGGGGCTTTTCCTCCGTATTGTTTTCGGCGGAAACCGATAAAGTGCTGATGGGGTCGGAGGTGAGCACGAATACCACACTGGCCGCATCGCTCATCCGGTCCTGCTTGTAATTTTTCAACCTTTTAAAAATGGAAGTGTGCGCCGGGTCAACAGCCACGATAACCGGTTCCGCGCTGGTGAGCAGCGGTAACCCTTTGGCACGGAAATCATCCTCCTTAGAGATGTTGATGATCTTGTAGGAGCCGGGCAGTTTGATGTCTATCTTTTTTTCTATGGAAAGCAGGATGATGTTTTCT
>CAMLRX010000174.1 GCA_946482545.1 uncultured Flavihumibacter sp.
TCGTTCCTCGCAGTTCGCAGGACGCAACGTTTGAGAGGCTGATTTTGTGAGGTGTTGTTTTTGTTGTGAAAACATTTTGCAGTATGGTTATCACACTTGAGTGGCAAGTATTGGTGGCCCTATAAAAACGAATGCACGGAGTAATTACACCTTTATGCATTCGTTTTTTTGTGTGCACTAAATAATTCGAGTACTCCTAAACAATGCCCTCTCCCCTGGGAGAGGAGGCGGGGTGAGGCTACAACTTCACCCTCATCCCCACAAACCACCTCCTCTCCTGCATCGGCGCATAATTATAAGAAGGATCAAAACGGTAATCGTTCGGGTTGTTCACATCCACATTTTTATCGAAGGGATCTTCGGGCCGGAGGATGGGGTTTTCCGGTAAGAAATTGAGGAGGTTTTTTACACCGCCATACACCTCCGTTTTTTCACTGAACTTTTTCGTGGTCTGGAAGTTCAGCATCGTGAACACAGGACTATATGCACGACGAAAATCGTTGGGTACCACCGGCAGCCGCATGGGACCATAAGTTTTCCCAGTGATATCGAAGGAGAGCCCTGCCCATCCGGGAATATAACTCCAGGCATAGTTGGCGGTCCATTCAGGTGCGAAAAGCACGGGTTGTGTGGTCTTTTTCCCGGAGGCATCGGTTTCCGTACTGCTCACTTCCATATAACTAAAGCCGGTCATCAGTTTAAGTTTATTGGCGATGTTCATTTCCGAGTTCAGGCTGAAGCCTTTTGAAACGGCAGAACCATCGAGGTTAGCGTAAATGATCTTATCGGGGTCCGTATCGTAATCGGCGATGATCTTGTTGGTGAAATAGGTGTAAAACGCAGAAGCATCTATTCCGAAAAACCCCTTTTTCATGGCCCATTGCCCGGCGTAGTTCAGGTTAAAGTTCCAGCTTTTTTCAGGCTTCAGACTTTCCAGTATCTCCAGTTCGCGCGCGCCACTCAAAGCCTGGTGTTCTTCCGTAAAAAGATTCACCACGCGGAAACCATTGCCGGCACTTAACCGGATGGTTTGCCGGCCATCGGGCCTGAACCGGAGCGCGGCACGGGGTGATGGTATCCAGCCATGGCGGTTGTTCCATTCCGAACGCACACCGGAGAGCAGGGTCCAGGCACGGTTCAGTTCCCATTCATCCTGAACGAAAGCTCCTGTGGTGATGGCGTGATCTGGTCTTGAATTACCGTTTGTATATTGTGTGGCAGGTGTATTGTCATCATAACGGATATAACGGAAAGGAATACCCGCTACAAGATGGTGATTTCCCAACGAAGCGTTCCACCTGAACTGGGAGAAAGCTGTGTGCTGGGAAGCGATGTAAAAAGTGTTTCCATAAGCCGCGTTCTGATCGTGGATATTGTAAGAATACTCCCATAGCAAAGGGAGTTGTTTTACCCGGAAACCATATTGACCGAAGAGTTCGGCCCTTTTGGTGCGGATGCTTTCGCCATAAATACTATCGGTGCCGCGCCAGCGCTTACTCCATTGCATTTCCCCACCCCACCGGTCTTCCGTGAAAAGCCGCATGGCAATCGAAAAAGGCAAACCGTTCGCCCTTTGCAATTGCCATTTCTGGAAGAAGGAAATCCTTTCCTGTAAAGCGATGTCGGTGAAGTTATCGTTGTTGATGTCCTTTCTCTGTTGAAAGGTGAACGCGTTCAAACCGAGCAAACCACTCCATTTCCCAGCCCTAACCGTTCCTGCTATATCGGCATTCAGTTCTCCATATCCGGTGACATTTACATCTGTAAAGAATTTACCTGCGGAACCTGGTTCCTGCGTAATCACATTGATCAATCCGGCTACCGCTTCGGAACCATATAAGGTGCTGGACGGCCCTTTGATGACCTCTATCCTCTTTATTAACCCGGAGGGAATGCCCATCAAACCATATACAGTTGAAAGACTGCTTACAATCGGCATTCCATCGATCAATACCATGGTATAGGGTCCTTCCATTCCATTGATATGGATATCGCCGGTATTACAAACATTACAATTGATTTGTGGCTGAACACCGTTGAGCAGACTGAGCGATTCAAATAGATTGGGTACCGGGTTCTTCCTGAAAAACTGGGCAGAATACCGCTCTACCGGAATCGGACTCATCATCCTGGTTACTTCCCGCATCCCACCGCTCACCACCACTTCATCCAGCGAATCCGTTTTGGACCGTTCCTCTTCCTGCGCAGAAACGGACACTGTTGAGATGAGTAATATATTTAGCGTTGCTGAAAGATATTTTACCAATCCTATCAACTTATTTTTAGACATGTCTAAATTAATATTTAGACAAATTTAGTACCTCTTCCGGATTTTGCAAATTCTTTTACAACTGATCGATGGATTTCCGGTTGGGATGGCGCAAACTCCGGAAGGCGCCTGGCGTGATGCCTGTAATTTTTTTGAATTGCCTGCTCAGGTGCGCTACGCTGCTGTACCCCAGCTCCCAGGCTATTTCAGAAGTGGTCTTTTCGCCGTACACCAGTAATTCTTTTACCTTTTCTACTTTCTGGAGAATAAAATATTGTTCGATGCTGATGCCTTCCACGGCAGAGAAGAATTTACTGAGGCCGGAGTAATCCTTGTGAAAATGCCGGGCAAGTATAGTAGAAAGCTTTTCTTTTTCCAATTGTTCGGGCGTGTTCACCAGTTGAATCAACAATGCTTTGATCTGCTCAATCAGCAGAGCGTTCTTATCGCCAATCAGTTCAAAGCCAAGAGATTCCAGCATATCTTTTATGCTGCTCATCTCAGCCGGACCGGGGGCGTGGTCAAATTCCACTACCCCCAGTTCAACTGAAACGGGCCGCTGCCCAAGCTTTTCAAGCTCCTGCTTCACCACCATTTTACAGCGGTTGCATACCATATTTTTGATGTGCAGGATCATAAAGCGGTGTTTTTCTTTTTCTTTAAAGCGTTCAGGAAAGTATGTTCCACACTTAGCATCCAACTTTGGTTGGCCATCCTGTTCATATTACCATTCAGTTGAAAGCGATGCCCGGCATTCAATTTGGTGGTAGAATTAAAAATGAATTGTATAGCAGGGGCGAAATCCACGAAGAACCTGCGCTTATCGAGTGTTTGTTGTCCGAGCAGTTCCGCGTAGATGTTAAAGTTGGTTTGCTTGTAACTTTTATAAGTCCGGGGAAACAACAGGTACCCGGCCGACAAACTATAATTCGCGGCCTGCAAAGGGTATAACTGTGGCGATGTCTTGCTGTCGTTCTTCAACACCTGCAGGTAACCAATGGTGGAAGACACCGCCAGCTTGTGCCAGAGTTGTGTGAAGATTACGCCTGTTTGAACGCCGCTCTGGTCTCCTTCCAATGTGAGTTCATCGTAATGCAGCTCGTTCCTGCTTTTGCTTCCTTCCACGAAAGCGGCCATCCGGAAATGCTTATGCACCGCGTCAGAAGAAAAAAACCTGTATTTGGCGTAAAGCCTGGCCGATTCCCAGCGCATATTACTGCTATACATATCGGAGAAACCCGTGCTGGCGTGCACCATCAGGTTTTTATTGAACCCGAATTGCAGTTCCGCGTTGTGCCTTGTTTCTTTCCTGTTGGTATGCTTCGAGTCCACAAGTTTTCCGCCATACTTCACAGCCATAGAGCGGGCGGGCATATTGGAGGCCGGTTCTGAAAAAACATATAATTCCTGGGCCTTCCCCTGCATTGTCGCCAGCAGGCAGAAAGCAATTAGTATTCGTTTCATGGTGAGTTGGGGATACCGGTGGCACCGATGTAACGGCACCACCGGGTGCATTAAAGTGTTACGTGATAAATGCGTTGTTTCGCTTCTCCGTTCTTGCAGCAGCTTTCCATAACACCTGTTTCGTAACAGGCCATGGTAGTGCTTTTGCTGAACTTCTTGTATTCCTTCGCGGTAACAAAGTTCTTATCCACCACGTTTACCCACTGAGTACCTTTTAGTTCCTGTTTCGGAACGTCAAGGAAATGAAGGTTAAGTTTACCCAGTTGGATATGCGCGTCCTTTTCTATCTGAACAGGTTGAAAACTGGCTTTAATTTTTAAGCCGGCAACGGAGAACCCGGCATCTTCAACAGCGTTCTTAATGGCGTCGAAACTTACCTCTGCATCTTTTTTGAACTTCATAGCGAAGGCAGAAGCGTTCAGATCGGTTTCAACGGATTCAACAAAGGGCAATGCTTCCAGCGCCTTATTCACCGCGTTGGAGCACATGGCGCAGGTAAGTCCGCTCGCCTGCACAGAGCCTTCCTGTACCTGGGCCTTTGCGGCCATACATACCATGGAAAGCAGGAATATGGAAAGTAATTTTTTCATATATTATTTTTTAAAGCCCGCTCGGGGCAATGACGTAAATAAATACCGGACTAAACTAGTTGGCGGAAGTACTTTTTTTGCAGCAGGATCCGGCTGTTGCACAACAGGCATCGGCGCTTTTTTCACCTTTTTCACCTTTGGCGCCTTTGTCACATTTACCAGCGCATTTTCCTTCTTTGCAGCAGGTGGTGTCTTTGCAGCAATCATTGGTTTCGCAGCATTTTTCTTTGCTTACTTCGCCGGCTTTTCTTTCATACTTGCAGCAGCCGTGCAGTTTGTCGTAAGCTTTGCTGTCGCCGGTTACTTTTTCCGTATCGTACCCAGTAGCCGCTATTTTCTGCTGTACTTTTTCTGGTGTTGTTTTGCCAGGCTGATAGGTCAGTTCCAGCATTTTTGTTTCCACATTCCAGGTGGCCGCGGAAACACCTTCTGTTTTAGCTGCTTTTTCGATGGTTTGTTTGCACATGCCACAGTTTCCCCAAACTTTAAATGTGGTGGTGGCTGATTCCTGGGCAAAAGAAGAAAGGGAAATGGCGATAACAGCCAATGCTATAAATAAACGTTTCATGATTGTTCGTTGATGAATTGTAGAATAATAAAGAGAATCACCCATTTGCAAATGGTGATACCCGGTTTCAGCGATGCTGCCGGGGAACGAAACAATCCTGTCTATAGCCTGAAAACGTTGTTGCGGAGGTAAATGGGTTTATCCTGTTGCAGATCGGGGGGACCGTTGCAGAACAGTGTATTGCCTTGTGGTTCAGTAAAAGGCCTTTCGGAAGAAAGGTGGAAAAAGAAGGAGATTTCGGCTTCAAAGGGGGAGAAATCGAAGGTCTGGAAAGGGGTGCTTTTCTGGTCCTGTTCCAGCTTTACTACCTTCAGTTCGGTTTTGCAGCAATCACTTTCTTCTTCGCCTGAGCCACATACACAGGTTTTGGAAGAATATGCCATGGGCTTGAACTCAACGCCTGCCAGTTTACCCATACAGTAATGCAGACTGAACACCAGTCCGCTGCTGATGGCGAGGTAGAAAATGGCTGATATGGCTACAATGAGTTTTTTCACCGTTACAAAGGTATCAATCTTTCTGAAAGCCGGTATATTTTTTTGTTAAACCCCTTTTAATTTACAAATCCCCAGAATATGCCCACACGGATCAATAGGCCTGGTGAAACGTAGGTGGGTACGGGCGTATTGTTGTTGGTGAACCCGAAAGTGGGGTTTAAGGTGGCGGCGTTCAGGTTTTCTGTTCTTACAAATGCATTGAAGGTCCTGATTCTGAAATGAAAGAAAGCGGCTATATCCGGAAGATTGTTCACCGTGGTGGTATCCTGGTAATAGAACTGGCCCAGCATGGGTGAATAGCCATCTGTTTTAAAAGGTGTATTGTACCTGAGTTCGAGTCCGGTGCTGAGGTTCATGAATTTAAAGAACAGCCCCTCGAATGCGAAGCGCTGTCTTGTGAATACCAACGGCATATTAAGGGGTGCGTCGCCGGCCTTTTGCTGCACGGTTACATGGTTGTACCAGTTCCAATGCCTGCCCACTTTAAACTTTTTATCCGCGGTGATCTTTAACACGTTGAATACCTGCCCATACTGGGCTGGTGTATATGGGTTTGAAAAATACATGTAGTTGCCTACCAGGTAGAGGTTACCGCCGAGTTCCAGTTGCAGGGCGGGCACTTCAATTTTACCGTAGGCATGTGTGATGTTCTCTTTGTTGAAACCACCCGCGCCGGTGAAGTTGAAGCTGCTTCTTGGATCGAAAATGAAAGAGGGCGACCGGTTCACGTTCTGGAAACCGAGTTCCAGGTAACCGATTTTCTTCCCCAGAAATCTTTTGAGCCTGGCATGGGCCTGGTAATCTCCCGCGTTAAAACCGGTAGCGTACAACTGGCCGTTGGCTTCCAAATCCCATTTCTGGTTCTTGGTTTTGTTGCGGTATTCACCGAGGAGAATGATATTGTAGAACCCGAGTTTTACGGAACGCAGTTGCGCGTTCACGTTCTGCAACATAGCGCCTACGCGGAGAAACTGTTGCTGGTTTTTTGAATCGGGGAACTGGATCAGTGAAATTTCGTTCCGGATATCCCTGAACTGATCGCCAATGCTGATGGTATCGGGAATGGAAGCCAGTTGGTACATGTCCTGGTAGAACAGGCGGGCGGAATCGAAATTGGCTTCAAAGTCGCGGTACTGGTATTTGGACGTATTCAGGTGGAACGTATGCTGCACCCTGAATTTGGGATAGTACAATTTGATGGTGGTGGAATCGTTGATCTGCAAGGAATCTTTCTTTCCCCAATCATACATCTGGCGCATGTAAACGCCGGTATTACTGTAGATATTCCCTGTATTCACGGTACTGCTGAACAGGCTTGCGGAGTTTGCTCTTTCCCCGCCTAACCGCACCGGAACAGCAAACCGGTCGGAGAAGCGGCTGTCGTTCAGGTAATCAATCGTTTTGCTGATGCCCCCGTTTTCACCAGCTTTCAACTGGTTGCTGAGGATCAAGAAATAATTGGAATAACGTTTGTCTTTCGATTGGTACAAACTATTGAACCGGTAATTGTTGTGACTGGTATTCTGGTACTGGAAAAAGCCTGGTGCGCTGAACATCCGGTATTGCAACGCGAAATTCCAGTTGGGCATGATGTTCTGCGTATGCAGAATAGAGATAGACTGCTCCGTTTTACTTCCGATCACATAACCCAGTTCGGTATAGGGCCTTGTGGTATTGTAGAATTTCGTTTCTTCCACATTGAATTTATACACATCGAACGCGTGCATGCCCGCATCAAACCCTGGTTTCAGGAAAGGGTTGAAGGTGAGCGAACGGGTGGCGCTGCCGAGGTTACCAAGGAAAAGATGGTTGGCAGGAATAGGGTATCTTTTGGTGAAATCGTTCACCGAAGTGTCCATAAAGTAAAGCCTGGTAGAATCGAGGTACCTGAAAGTTATGGTAATCGAATCTTCCCTGTAGGTTCGTTTCAGCAGCGAATCTCCTCCCCCGCCGGCGCTCATATTTCCAAGCCCGCCGAGTCGGCTGCTTACGCCTCCGAGCGGATTTCTTTGCCCGAATCCGTGGGAGCAGATCAGTAGGAAGCATAAAAGGAGGAAACCGGCTATTTTCTGTACCATGCGCTATGAAAGAAAGCAAATGTAATAACTAGATTGGGATGCGGCGTTAGCATTGCGTTAAAGCGTTTATCCCTTGGCAATCAGTCCGCGGAACAGCGCGGTGAGTTTGGGTTCCGCTTCTTTGGCGGCTGCCAGCACTTCTTCGTGGGTGATCACATTCTCTTCCTCACGGATGCCCAGGTCGGTGATCACGCTGATCGCGAATACTTTCAACCCCATGTGCACCGCAGTAATCACTTCCTGCACGGTACTCATCCCTACGGCATGGCCACCCACCAGTTGGATCAGCCTGTATTCGGCCCTTGTCTCGAAAGTTGGACCGGTAACGCCGGTGTACACGCCTTCGTGCAAACGGATGTTCAGTTGTGCCCCTATTGCTTTCGCCTTCGCGATCAGGTCCTTGTTGTAAGGTTCGCTCATATCGGGAAAACGGGGTCCCATTTCAGGATCGTTGGGTCCCACAAGCGGGTTCGGGGTGAAGAAACTGATATGGTCGTTGATGATCATCAGGTCGCCTACTTCGAAATCTGGGTGAACGCCACCGGCGGCATTGGAAATGAAAAGCGTTTGTATCCCCAACATTTTTAATACACGGATGGGGAATACCACTTCTTCCACACTGTATCCTTCATAAAAATGAAACCTTCCGGCCATCACCACAACGGGTTTGCCTTCCAGTTTCCCCAGGATCATTCTGCCTTTGTGTCCTTCTACCGTGGATACCGGGAAATTGGGGATATCGCCGTAAGGGATTTCCACTTCAATCTCCATATTCGAGGTAAAATTGCCCAATCCGCTCCCCAGCACAATGCCGGCAACGGGTTCAGCGGAATATCTTGTTCTGATGTATGCTATTGCGTCCTGTAGCCTGGCTTTCATTCCGGTATTTTCCATGATTGCTGTAAATGGGGGCAAAGATACGTTTTCAGGATTATCGGGAAGATATTAAGGAAAGACGTATTTTCAAGGCCGCCATGTTATGCTCATGAGAAGATATTTTTGCTTTGCCTTACTGTGCCTGCTGCTACTTTTTTCCACCCCTACCCAGGCTCAACTTTGCAACGGAAGTCTGGGTGATCCCGTCGTATTCATTGATTTTGGAAAAGGAACACCGACCCCATTTCCCGCAGGTGTAACCACTTATACTTATCAGTCGTACCAACAGGCCTCCTGCCCGAACGATGGCCTTTATACCATTACTTCCACTCTATCCAACTGTTTTGGCAACTCCTGGCACAACCTTACTGAGGACCACACGCCCGGAGATGTGAACGGCAACATGATGGTGGT
>CAMLRX010000175.1 GCA_946482545.1 uncultured Flavihumibacter sp.
AATGTGAAGGATTACCTGGTACAGAATAAGGGTTACTAGGAAAAGTAAACATAGAAAGAAAGAGGGTGTATCGTACTTGATACACCCTCTTTTTTCGTTTGTGCTATTCTGTGAGGCTTCGCTTAAATTTTGGCAACTTCTTTTTTTTAGAGCCTCACCCCGCCCCCTCTCCGGAGGAGAGGGGCATAGTTTAGATTAGCGGAGAGAATTTATCTTCTTATGATGTTCCAGGTAAATGGGATGAATTGCTATTTCAGGTTCAGGGCCTTCAGTATTTTATGGAACACTTCCGTATTCTCGTAAGTTCCGGTAAACAATTGAGCGCCGGGGCCATAAGCGAAAACCGGGACCGGTAAAGCGGTATGGTCGGTGGTGGCGAATTGTCCAGCAACGAAGCCTGTTTTGTAATCACCGTCCAATAAGGTGAGTCCACCTGTTTCGTGGTCGCCGGTAACAATCACCAGCGTTTCTCCGTTGGTATCTGCGAATGCCATTGCCCGGGCTATGGTTTGATCGAAGTCGAGTACTTCAGTGACGAGATAGGGGAGGTTGTTTGCATGCCCTCCGTGGTCTATTTGTGCGGCTTCGAGCATCATAAAGAAGCCTTGTTTCCCTGTTAAATGTTCCGTGGCTTTTTTGAAGGATTCCGCCAGCCATGGCCCTCTGCCATTTAGCATGGAGGTTCCGGCGCGTTTTTCCACTACTACATTGTGTGTAGCATTGTTTTGAGTAAGACTATCGGCAGTGGTGATTACTTTAAACGGCGCTTTCAGTCCGGCTAACGCTTTGCTGGTTTCTGTTCCGGCTAAACCCATTAAAAGATCAATGCCCGATTGTTGCAGGTCGTGGATAATGGCGGCGCTGCTGCTGCGTTCCACCTGGTGTGCGTAAAAATCTGCGGGGGTGGCATCGCTGATGTCTCCGGAAGTGATGAGTGCGGTGCGCATTCCTTTCTTTTTAAGAAGTGCAGGCAATTGCGGAAGTGGCGCACCGGTGTGGTCCACACCTACGGAGCGGTTGTTCGTTTTTTCACCAGTTGCGAAGGCGGTGGAACCCGGTGCGGAATCTGTGATATAACTGTCGAATGAACTGGTTTTGCTGATGCCGGTGTATTTCATGCTGAACACGTTCAGGGCGCCGCGGTTGGCGGTGTAACCGGCGTACCACTGCGGAAAGCTGGTGCCATCGCCAATCAGCAGGATGATATTTTTAGGCGCTTTGCTGGCGCCATCGTTTTTGTGCAGCGGCTTGTAAATGGGGTGGGGAGATGTTGTCGGTTGAAAACTCCGCATGGGCAGACTGTTCAGGAAGGAGGCGCTTTCCTCCACATGGTCGGTATTGATCCAGTCTGCTTGTAAACGCATCAGTTGGTGCCAGGTATTGATGATGTCGGGTGCGTTCCAGAAGCGGATTTTTTTGTTCAACCGGTGCGCAACGTTTACCAGTGAATCTATTCTTTTTCTTTCTGCCGCGGGAATGATGCCCATGCCGTTCCACCGGGTATAAGCTTTCAGGTTATCGCTGAAGAGCGGAATCCTTTTCAGTGTTTCCGCATCATAATTCTGGGTGAAAAGACCATCAAAGAAAATATAGGAAGGATACTTCGTAAACGTATTCACCGCCGGACGATTACCGGATATTACAATGCTGATCTTATCCGATCCGGTGATGCGTGGATATTTTTCCAGCAGCCGGATCAACGTATCCAATGTAGAGACGGCTTCGGTTTTAATGTCAATCAGTAATTGAAGTTTCCGGCCATGAGCGGTATCTAGGTTGCCGTTGTACTTTTTCAGCAGCGAGTCCAGCGGGGCGAGGTAAAGTTTTTCCAGTGTGATGGCCTGGTTCAGTTGTTTCTTTTCGTGTGCTACCAGCAGTATTCCTTTCTCCAGAAATATATCTGCCTCGATAGAGCCAAATCCTGCATGGTAGGCGTTCCAGAAAGGCATAGGTTTTTCATAATCATTGTGCGCATGCAATTGCGCCGGGGTGTAACGGATATTTTGTGCGGCCAGTTTATTTTCAACCAAATAGAAGGAGCCGGCCAGCACCAGGAATACGATTTTTTTCATGCGTGAACTTTTGAGGTGTCTCTAAAGGTATAAACGCACAAAGGTAAATTTCGGAAAGGCTTACAGATATTATGTTTGCGTTACTTCAGGTTATTCGGTACCCTCCTTAACGAGGATGATTCAAAGGTAAGCTAAACGAGCTGAGTATAGGAAAAACCAAAATTACCGCTCTTATGAATCCTAATAAAAATAGGGTGCATCGAAAGTACGATACACCCTATTTTAGTACATGTATGCTTCTTAAACTATAGCTGGTGCAAACACTTTACCCAGAAACAGTTCCAGTGTGGTGGATTTTCTGCCCAGCAAAACTTCACCATCATTGGTTTCGGTATCAAATTCACCTTGTTTGAACGCTTCCGCGAACCCGGCGAACATCTCCACATATTCCTGCGGAACGCCCGCCTGCTGCAACACATTTTTATAAGTTGCCACGTCAGGTGATACAAACGAGATAGATTTCCCGGTGATCGCGGAAATGATCTTCGCCACATCGCCAAAGGAATAACCAACAGCGCCGGAAACATTATACGCTTTATTTTCGTGCCCATCCTGTGTAAGCACATTTGCGCCGATTTCAGCCATTTCACTCCGAAGCATTACGTTTACTTTACCTTCGCCGGAGGGGAAAAAGACGGTACCTGTTTCCAGTACTTTATCGCCGGTGAACATAGGGATAAAGTCCATATAGATGTTGTGCCGGAGAAAGGTATAAGTAAGGCCGGATTCCTGCAGCAGGCGTTCGGTCAGGATATGTCCTTCCGCAAGCTGTGCGATCGGTGAATCCGCGCTTTCATTTTTCCGTTGAAAACTCGTATAGAACACGTGTTTTACCCCGGCTTCCTTTGCAGCTTTCACTACATTTTCATGTTGAGCAATCCTTTTGATAACATCATTACCGGAAATGAAGTAAAGCTTGTCCGTTTTTTTAAAAGCTGCTACAAGACTTTCATAGTCATCATAATTGCCCGTCCTGATTTCTATGCCTTGTTCACTGAATGCGGCGGCTTTGGCTTCATCTCTTACCAGTACCGCGAGATTTGAAGCTGCTGTTCTGTCCAGCAATTGCTTCACGATTTCCTGCCCTAACCCGCCTGTTGCGCCTGTAATTAAAATCTTTGCCATGTTCTTTCGTTTTAGATTATTTTAATGTATTTAGTTACTTTTAGTAAGTCAAAGCTAAATAGTAACTTTGTTCCGGACAAGAAGGAACGTGCTGGTATCCGACTTACTTTTTGGTAACTATTGTTGATAATCAATTTGGTAGAGGATGAAAAAAGATCCTATAATTTTTTCGAGAACAGAGAACTGCCCGATCAGAACGGTACTTGACAGGCTCGGTGATAAGTGGTCGATACTCGTGATCCTGACATTGGGCAGCGTGGAAAAGATGCGTTTCAACGAGTTGCAGAAAAACATTGGCGATGTATCTCAACGCATGCTGGCAGTAACTTTGCGCACCCTGGAGGCCGATGGCCTGGTTAAACGCACCATATACCCGGAAATCCCGCCGAGGGTGGAGTATAATATTACGGACAGGGGACTTTCGCTTCTCCCACATATTCAGGGCCTCACGAAGTGGGCGGATGAAAATATGCCCGCGATAAAACGTTCGAGGAAGAAATTCGCTTAAACCAATTGCATTTCTTTCGCGCAATGCATGCTGTTAAAATTTATTTCTGTTCTCCCCTATAACTTGTTAAATTCATATATCGTTTTCCGTTTCCATGTAAATGCTTCGTATTTATTCACCTCAATCGTAAAAGATGAAGTGGTACAGCATTATTGCGGGCACAGTATTCCTGCTGCTTCTGTTGGCGGTTATTATTCTGATTCCTTGTCCTACAGGGCCGCAACTTAATTTTTTCCGCATCTTTATCGCCATTGCTGCGGGTGCTTTTGCGGCAACCATTCCCGGAAAAATCACGGTAAAAAATAAGTTTATTGTGGCCACCAGCGCCGTGGGCGTTTTTGTACTGGTGTACCTTGTGAATCCTGCCGGATGGAGTGCAGGTGATGATTGCAAAGTGCGCATGTTGAAAGCCACGGTATACGTAGATGATCAGCCTGCTGCCGGTGTGGAAATCACCATCCCGGACCTGGGTCAGAAGTTCAGCACAGATGATTTCGGTAATGTGCGCATCGACTATGCCGGTGCACAGGTTACCTTCCCGCTAAAATTACTTTTCCGCTACAAGTCTGCCGTGGACACCACCATACTGTTGAATGAACCCGCAAACAAAATGGAGTTTCGTCTGCAATCCAGGAAGACGGGCTCCTTCCGGATGAATGGCGACCGATCCCTTTCTTACCAATTCAGGAACCTCGATTTCAATATTTCTTTGCTGAACCCGGATAAGTTCAATCCCGATTTCACCATGCAAGATACGTTGCGTTACTATCTGCAACAAAATAACGATACGGTCTTCATCCGACATGGATCTTCGTTGCTGAATAAAATTTATAACAACGAAATTGTGAACCACCGGTACGCAATGGATGAGACGGCCCTCGGAATTAACCTGCCATTGCTTGACATTAAGTTCACCAACAATTCCGATGCCGCGGTTTTCTTTAACCAGGTTAATCTGATGGTAGCGGAAAGCGCTGCTGATCATAACGCTTTGCTGGTGCCTTCCGGCTTTGATGATTTCCGCATTTACAATATCGGATGGGGGAGCGCGAAAAATATCCGGGTTGATTATACATTGGTTCCGGCAAAGCAATACCAGGGCTGGAAGAATGAATTTCAACAACAACTGAATTTTCCCGCCATTCCTTCCGGCAACAGTACTGAAGGCGATGCGTTTGTTTCCTGCAAAGGCGTGGAGCAGATCATTGCAAGGGGGGTGAGTCCGAGGATTTTTCAGGATGAATTCGGAGATCCGAACGACCTTGATCCGCAACGAAAAAGATTGTACGATCAACTGGTTGGCGACTTTGATAAGGGCGCCATTTTTTTTGGAAAGATCACCTACACCAATCCTGACAACAGTGTGAAGGAACAGAAGTTTGAAACTTTCGTAAATGTGGGTGGTGGTTACGGCGCTGGTGTGGAAATTGAATACAACTATAATGCGCAACTGAGGGCCGATGGTAAAGCTTATGAAATAGCTGTGCCGGTTTCGCAGGGCGTCAAACCAAAAGATTTTGACCGTTTCTCCATTACGCTGGCGGCTCCACGTGCCGGCAAACATATTTTCAGGTTGTCTTTCGCTTACAATGATCAACGGGTAGAACTGCCCTTTGTTTTTTGCTTGGATTATTTTATGACGCCTTCGGGAAGCGGGTTCCTGCACCAAAAAAAGGCGAAAGAAAGCTGAGGCTTGGAAAGAACGTGATTTAAGTGATCACTCCTGAAATTGAAAGCTTAAAAAGCACTAACTTTCGGTTGATTTCTGCGTTATCCATACTTAAAAATTCTCCCGATATGAAAGAGATGCAACAATTCTCCCGGAGGTTTTTCATGCAAACCTCCGCGGCGCTGGGCGCACTCGCATTTATTCCCAGGGGCGTTAAAGCTTTTTATGAACAGGTGAAAAACCTGGTTGTTCCTCAGAAAAAAACATTACCCCTTACCGTTACCATCAATAAAAAGCAATATGCGGTTGACGCGGATACCCGTACTACGCTCCTGGATTTGCTGCGCGAAAACCTGCAGCTTACCGGTGCGAAAAAAGGTTGTGACCATGGGCAATGCGGCGCCTGCACGGTGCACGTAGATGGCGAAAGGGTATTGAGTTGCCTTACTTTGGCCGCTATGATGCCGGGGAAAAACGTCACCACAATTGAAGGATTGGCTGATGGCGATACCCTTCACCCGATGCAGCAGGCTTTCATTGAATGTGATGGTTTCCAATGCGGTTACTGCACACCGGGACAGATCATGTCGGCTGTGGCCTGTGTGAAAGAAGGGCATACAAAATCGGTGGCCGAAATTAAGGAGTTCATGAGCGGCAATCTTTGTCGCTGTGGCGCCTATAACGGAATTGTTGAATCCATTCAAAAAGTTGCCCGATGAAACCATTTGCTTTTTCGAAACCAACCAATATCACCCAGGCCATCGCGGGTAAAAAGAGCGGAACGCAGTTCATTGCCGGAGGGACGAACCTGGTGGATCTGATGAAAAAACACATCGCGGATCCCGATGCATTGCTGGACATCACTACAGCGGTTTCCGACCGTATTCAATCTGATAGCAAAGGTATCCGCATCGGTGCCATGGTGCGGAATACGGCGATTACCTTGCATTCCGGAGTGCTTTCGAAAGCGCCGCTGATTGCAAAAGCGGTTCTTGCCGGCGCTTCTCCACAAATCAGGAACATGGCTTCCACCGGGGGAAACCTGTTACAGCGCACACGTTGTCCATATTTCTACGATACCACGTTACCCTGCAACAAACGCAACCCGGGAAGTGGTTGCGGCGCAAAGGACGGCGATAACAGAATGAGCGCCATCATTGGCTGGAGCGAACATTGTGTGGCCGTGCATCCTTCCGATCTTTGTGTGGCACTTGCTGCCCTGGATGCAATAGTATGGTACGCGGACCCACAACAAAAAACAAAATCCATCCCCTTCAAAGATTTTCACCGGTTGCCCGATGATACGCCGCAGAAAGACAATCATCTTCCCGAAAATGCCCTCATTACCGAAATAGAAATTCCACAGAACAGGTTCAATAAAAACTATGCGTACCTGAAAATCCGCGACCGGGATTCCTACGCGTTCGCGCTCCTCTCCGTGGCCGCCGCGCTTCACCTGGAAGGCAATACCATCAAGGCTGCAAGACTCGCATCTGGCGGTGTGGCGCATAAACCCTGGCGCTGGTACGACGCGGAAAAATTCCTTGAAGGCAAAGCCGCAACCGTGGACAATTTCCGCAAGGCCGCTGCCATTGCAGCCGGAACGGTAAAGCCCTTGTCGCACAACGGGTTCAAAGTAGAAATGTTAAAAGGTGCCATAGAAACGGCGCTGCAAAATTGTTTAAAAGCCTAATCTTACCATCATGGGATTCTTCGACAACATAAATACACCTGTAACGCCGCCGGATGGCAGGGTGGAAGGCGTGGCGAAAGTGACCGGGAAAGGAAAATATGCCGCGGAATATACCGTTGAAAATGTATGTTACGCGGTATTGGTAGGCAGTACCGTTCCAGCAGGAACCATTAAGAGTATTGATGTAACGAACGCGAAGCAGGTACAGGGCGTGCTGGACATCATCACACACCAGCATAAACCTGTGGTACCGGGTCTTTCAGACGAGAACAAAATCAGGGAAGCCCGTTTTGGATTACCGGTTTTCCATACCGATAAAATTTATTTCAAGGGCCAACCGGTGGCCATGGTGATCGCCGAAACACTGGAAGAGGCCACTTATGCGGCTTCCCTGGTTTCCGCCCAATACGATACGGCCGCTTTTAATGTGGATTTCGATACAACACATCCCAAAGTGCCCCTCGCTCCGGCAGGAAAGGATCGCGGTAATATAGATGCCTTGAAAGACGCGCCATTCACCGTGGAAGCGGTGTATAACATAGCCCATGAAGTGCACAATCCCATGGAGATGCACGCCACCATCGCGCATTGGGTTTCCGACAACAAATTGAAACTATACGATAAGAATCAGGGGGTGAACAATGTGCAACGCACCTTCTCGAGGTTATGGAATATTCCTTCGGAGAACATCGAGGTGTTCAGTGAATTTGTGGGTGGGGGCTTCGGCTCCGGCTTACGGGTATGGCCACACGCGCTGGCCGCCATCATGGCCGCGAAACAAGTGAATCGTCCGGTGAAGTTGATGCTCTCCAGGCCGCAGATGTTCATGGCCGTGGGTTACAGACCCGCCTCGTGGCAGTGGATAAAAATCGGCGCTGCTGCTGACGGAACATTTACAGGTGTGCACCACCAGGCAAAACACAGCACTTCGATGTATGAAAATTTTGGCGATGGCATCACCCGTGTTACCAGGCTGATTTACAAATTCCCCAACCTCAAAACGGAAGCGTCCATTGTGCCGCTGAACATGAGTACACCTACCTGGATGCGTGGTCCCGGAGATTGTACCGGCGACTTCGCGGTGGAAAGCGCCATCGATGAACTGAGCTACAAATTGAAGATGGACCCGGTGGCGCTGCGGTTAAAGAACCTTGCTATCGAAAAAGATCCTGAAAGTGGCAAGCCCTGGTCCACCAATTTCCTCAACGAATGTGTGGAAAGAGGCGCCGCGAAAATTCAATGGAAAAACCGGAAACCTGTTCCCGGCCAGCAATCTGAAGGAGATTGGAAGATTGGTTACGGTATGGCAGTGGGCATGTGGAACGCGGGTCGTGGGAATGCAGGCGCAGGCATTGTGATGGAAAAGAACGGCACCATTACCGTACAAACAGCCATGACCGATATTGGTACGGGCACCGGTACCGCTATGCAGAACATCGCGCATGAAAGCACCGGCATCTCTAAAAACAAGATCAAAATCGAACTGGGGAATTCTAACTTACCCGCAGCGCCCAGTCAGGGCGGGAGTACAGGATTATCCTCTATCAGTGGCGCGGTAGTGGCTACCTGCAATGCGCTCAAAAGCAAATTGGCTTCCTATGCCGCTTTGCAGAACGATGCTTATAAAGATG
>CAMLRX010000176.1 GCA_946482545.1 uncultured Flavihumibacter sp.
ATCCTGAAAAAATACGATGGTCGCTTCAAAGATATCTTCCAGGAAGTGTACGAGAACGAGTTCAAAGCGCAGTTCGACGCAGAAAAACTCACTTACGAACACCGCCTGATCGACGATATGGTGGCTTCCGCCCTGAAATGGAACGGTAACTTCGTATGGGCCTGTAAGAACTACGATGGCGACGTACAAAGTGATACCGTGGCACAAGGTTTCGGTTCCCTCGGCCTTATGACCTCCACCCTGGTTACGCCCGATGGTAAAACAATGGAAGCAGAAGCCGCGCACGGCACCGTTACCCGTCACTACCGTGAGCACCAGAAAGGAAAACCCACTTCCACCAACCCCATCGCGTCTATTTTCGCCTGGACCCGTGGACTGGAGTTCCGTGGCCGCCTGGACAACAACCAGGAACTGATCGATTTCTGCCAGGCCCTGGAACAAGTGTGCATTGAAACCGTGGAAAGCGGTAAAATGACCAAGGACCTCGCCGTTTGTATCCATGGCAACAAAGTGAACCACGGTGAACATTACCTGTACACCGAAGAGTTCCTCGACGCACTGGACCAGAACCTGAAAGCGAAACTGGCGAAATAAAGCCAACACACTTCCAATATTCAACAGGCAACAGATATGGGTATTTTCCATAGCGGTTGCCTGTTTTTTATTCAGATTTATTATTTTGCCCTCATTCAAACCTTATAACAATGCGTTCCATTCTTACAGCCCTGTTCTTTGTTAGCCTTATCGCCACATCCTGTGGAAAAGAAGAAAGTTTCGAAGTTGGAGATCCTGTGGATAATAGCGGAGGAGGGAGTAATACCGGAGGTGGAAATAATACGGGTGGTGGAAATAATAGCGGAGGAGGAAGTAATACCGGAGGTGGCAGCAATACCGGAGGCGGAAGTAATACGGGTGGAGGAAGCAATACTGGTGGAGGGACGGTCACCATTCCAGGTGGATATCACCTGAGCTACACGGAAAACGGGCAACGTAAAGAATTGAAGGCGCTTGTTTTTGGGTTAAAACAAGATTTCTTTGGTGCACCAATGTACTCGCTTTCAGCAAACCAATCCAATACAGGGTTCCCACAGGCTCAGGTGATTTTCAATGGTGAAAACGGAGCAGCGCCGCTTGCACCAGGTACATTTAAAAGTGGCACAAGTACCAATAAATATTCGATGGATTTTTCAATTGCCATCTCAATAGGCAAGCAATACTCATCATTATTTTCTCCGGATGGCGAATTCGAACTTACCGTAGTGGCCATATCCAATTCTGAAATATCTGGTACGTTCAAAGGCAAACTTTCAGATAGTGACGACAACGAAATAACAGTATCAAACGGTACATTCAGGGTGAAATTCCAGTAGTTGCTATTCCACCGGGCCAGGAAACTGGTTCCTGGGTTTTAAGGATTTGAAAGGGATTTCAAATACAAACCCTTGTTTTAACTACATTTGGCCCATATTCAGCCAAAGATGATCCAACGGGAAGTAACCATATACGATATTGCCAGGGAGTTAAAACTTTCTTCCGCCACGGTGAGCCGCGCCCTCAGCGATCACCCGGCGGTGAAGCAGGCCACCAAGAAGAAAATTGTGACCAAGGCCCGCGAAATGGGCTACCGTACCAATGCCTTCGCCAGTAACTTACGCAAGCAAAAGACCCATACCATTGGTGTGCTGATGCACGAACTGCACAGTTATTTTATGGTATCCGTACTGGCCGGGATCGAAAAAATCGCCGCCGCGGAAAACTATGATATCCTGATCGGCCACTCCGCGGAAAGCGGGGCCAAAGAAGTGGCGAACGTGGAAAACCTTTTCCATAAAAGAGTGGATGGCCTGATCGCCTCACTCGCCTTCGACACCCCTGATCTTTCTCATTTCGATTGTTTCCTTCAGAAAAATATTCCCGTCGTGTTCTTCGACCGTGTGGAAGAAAGCAGCGCGGGCACCAAGATCATCATCGATAACTTTAAAGCAGGATATACCGCCACCCGCCACCTTATTGAACAGGGCTGTAAACGAATTGTACACATTACAGGAAGTAATACCCGGAACGTATACGCCCTTCGTTATGAAGGCTACCGGAAAGCATTGGAGGACCATGGTATCCCGTTCAACGATGAATTCGTTTTTACGACAGATATGGACCGGGATGATGCCGTAAATGTAAGCAAGCGCATCGCGGAAATGAATCCCCGCCCCGACGGGCTGTTCGCCGCAGGCGATTTCACTGCGGCTGTTTGTATGCAAACCCTGAAACAACTCAGCTTCCGTATTCCTGAAGATATTGCAGTGATCGGCTTCAACAACGACGAGATCAGCACACTCATGGAGCCGCGCCTCAGCACGATCAACTATCCGGGTGTGGAAGTGGGCGAAGTGGCCGCCCGGAACCTGATTAATCACCTCAAGGGGGTAAGTTCGCTTTCAGCCACTTCTTCCATCATCCTGAAATCGGACCTGCTGATCAGAGAATCCTCCCTGCGCAACAGGTCCTGATGAATTATTTTTTCTCCGGCATCAGTATCGCTTTGATCAGTTGCTGTTCATTCAGTAACTGTGCCGTCTGCTTTAATGAAGCGGGTGTGAGTTGTTCCAGTTCCGCCAGGTAATTGTTCATCTCTTCAACAGGTTCACCGTTCCTCGATTGCTGTAAGAGGTAATTCATCCAATAACCATTCTCTTTAATGCGCACTTCATGGGCCCGCCTTTCTTCCGCCTTGAACTTCTGCAAATCGGTAGCTGAAGGACCGTCCTTTTTAATTTTCCTGATCTCATCCAATGCGGCTTCTATCAGTCTGTCCACATTTTTAGGATCACAGGTAAAAGAGATGGAAAGCGTAAAACGTTGCTCGGGCAACTTGGAGTAGCTTTCAGCAACGGAGGGTGAATACACGCCTTCTTCTTTTTCGCGCAGGCGCTCCACCATCTTGATGTTGATGATTTCAGTAAGCGCGCTCAGGCGCAGGTTATTGGCGGGCGACCATTTCCAGGGACCATTGAATATAAGTTCCACCGCACTCTTATCGTCCTGACCTTTGTATACAGTCTTTTTCACAGCCCCTGGTAATGGGCGGATGCCCAGGTTACTGAAACTTTCCTTCCTGTTGGTGGCAGGTAATCCGCCAATGTATTTTTCCAGCAACGGCAGCAGTTTCGCTTTATCAAAGTTGCCTACAAATACAAATACCGCATCGGAGGCGTCGGCAAAACGATCTTTGTACATATCCACAACTTCATCCAGGGAAACTTTATCCAGCATCTGCATGGTAGGATTGGTTCTGCGGGGATGATACCCACTCATAATGGCCTCCAGCGTGTCTGAAAAAACAGCAGTAGGGTCAAGCGCCCTGTTCTGCAGCATGTACTTCGTTTCAGCAATGGCTGTTCTGAAAGCAGTGGTATCTTTCCTCGGAGCGGTATAATAGAGGTAAACAAGCTGAAGGGCAGTTTCAATATCGGCAGGTGTGGCTATACCTGAAACGCCTTCACTTATTTCGGAAACGTAAGCGGATACGGACACGTTTTTCCCGGTCAGCATCTTACCCAAAACGGTAGGATCAAATTTACCCACACCGCTTTGTCCCATAATATTTGCCGCCATCAGAATGGAAGGCAATTTCTTTTCATCCACAACCGAGGTGCCCCCAAAACTGTAGGAACTGAACCTTATCTCATCATTCTTGAAATCAGTGGGTTTCAGCCATACCCGCACGCCGTTACCCAATGTGATCAACTCCGCGCCAATTGTGCTGAAAGCTTTAGAGGAAGCTACTTTAGCACTTGTAGGCAAAGTGGAAAGCAAAGGTTCATTGGTGCTTTGATCCTCATACGCTTTTACATAACTGAGGTCAGTATTCACCCAATCCAGCAGTTGCTGTTGCGAAGGAAGATTAGCGCTGTCTTTGGAAGGCGCCTGTACCAATACCACCCTGTTCTTCTTTTGGTCGAACGTATTGATCAGTTCGTTCACTTCTTTCAATTGGATTTCGGGTACTGTTTTTTTGTAGAAATTGTAGACATACTCCGAACCCGGCACCGCAGTTCCGGTGAGGAAATTGCCCTGGTAAGCGGCCACGTAAGCGGCCGATTTCGTTTTGTCCTTCTCTTTATAGGCGCTTTCCCTTTGGGTGAGCAGGTCCTTTTTTGCGCGATCCAGTTCAGTTTCGGTAAACCCGAAACGGCGGATCCTTTCATTTTCTTCCAGTACGGCGGTCACGGCTTTATCGAGCTGGCCATTCTTCGCAACGGTGATAGAAAGATAAGCCTGCAATCCCGCGAGGAATGGTGATATAGCATTCTGGGCGAAAAAATACGGTGTTTCCGGTTTACGGGTAGCTTCCTGGATCCTTGCGGCCATCATGGTGTTGAACAGTTCTGTCCGGATCTGCTCGCGGAAACCCGCTGCGGTGGTGATGGGCGTAGTTTTGGATTTATACACTACCTGGGCCACGGTGTACGGAAACTCTTTATCGGTGATCACCTTCGCGAAGGTTTCCGCGTGGTCGCCTACTTCATATTTAGTCCGTGGGCGCGGTTGCGTGGGATTTTTCAGAACCGCGAATTTTTCTTTGATCCAGCGTTCCACCTGGTCGGCATCAAAATCACCAACGGCAATGATGGCCTGAAGGTCGGGACGGTACCAGTCTTTGTAGAATTTTTTGATTGTCTCTACGGTAAAGGATTTCAGAACATCTTCCTTCCCGATGGGGATACGTTCCGCGTAGCGGGAATTGTTGAAGAGGATGGGCAACGCCTGTTGTTGCATCCTTTCCTGGGCGTTCTTTCCACGCTGGCGCGATTCTTCCAGAATCACCCCTCTTTCCGCATTCACTTCTTCCGGATCGAAAGAAATGAAACCGGCCCAGTTCAGCAGCATATCAAAACCTCTTTCGAAAACTGCCAGTGTATCGGTGGGAATGGGCAACTGGTACACCGTTTCATCGAAGCTGGTATAGGCGTTGATATCAGCACCGAATTTCACGCCCGCTTTCTGAAGGTAATCTATCAAGGTGTTTTTAGGGAAATCACGGGTACCATTAAAGGCCATGTGTTCTACGAAGTGCGCCAGTCCGCGCTGGTTCTCGTCTTCGAGGATAGAACCTACCTTATTCACGAGGTAAAGTTCTGCGCGCTTTTCAGGAATTTTGTTGGCGCGGATGTAATAAGTAAGTCCGTTGGGCAAGGTGCCTTTCCGTACTGCGGGATCTAAAGGCAACGGCTCCCCGTTTTGTGCAAAGGAAGCAAAAGTGCTGGTGAATACCAGGATAAGTGTACTCAGTGTTTTACGCATAATGTGTCAGGTTTTTTCCCCGTAACCGGGATGGTGCTTTAGCTGTTGCAAGGATAGCCCAATTTCAGCAACAAGCTGTGTTTTGTAGAACAGATTTCAGCGGCAGATTTACGAACGGCAATAGGAATTGATGGATTTGGGCTTAGCATAGAAAAGAGCGAGGGCACATCAATAGCTGATGTACCCCCGCTTTATAGAATGTTTGTTTTAGAAACCGATCTCAGTGATCACTTTCCCTACGGAGCCGCTGGGCATCTGGATGCGCAACATGGCAGCGATGGTGGGTGCGATATCATTCATATAGGTTTCGCGGTTGGTTTTACCGGGCTTCACGTTCCAGCCATAGAACACAAGGGGAATGTGCGCATCGTAAGGATTCCACAGACCATGCGTGGTACCGGTTTTACCGCCATCGATGTACCCGGGTTTTAATACGAATTGTATGTCGCCGCTGCGGGGGTAAAAAATCCCGTTGGTGATGCGTTCTTTCACGGTGGCGTTGAGTGTTGTTTCACTGATGTCCGCCGTTTCAAACACGTTGGCAACAGCCTCTTCCTTGCGGAGCGTCCTGGTAATCATTTCCACCACATCTTCTTCATCTATATCGGCGGAATCCATCAAAGCATAGTTGAGGTGTACCTGGTAATTGTACATACTCAGAATTAGCTTATCCTGACCGAATTTTTCTTTCAGTTCTGCATTCATTTTTTTCATCCAGGCTCCATCATCGAAAGTTCCGCCCGGCAATTTGTTTTCTTTCATGAAACCAGGCACATGAGCCACACCGTGATCTGCCGTAAGAAAAACGAGGTACTGCCCCTTCCCTACCTGTTGATCGAGGTGGTTCAGGAATGCGCCCAGGTCTTTGTCCAGCCTGAGGTAGCCATCTTCGGTTTCAATGGAATTTGGTCCGAAAGAATGCCCGATATAATCAGGGGAAGAAAGACTTACGGCCAGGAAATCGGTAAAGTTTCCTTTCCCCAGTTGTTCGCCCTGCAAAGCGGCTTTGGCCATTTCAAGGGTGAACGTATTGCCATACGGTGTAGAAGATATAGCGCCGTAATTATTACCAATAAAGCGTTTCAACTCGTAAGGAAATCCTGCAGCAGAGGAACCCAGTGGCCTGGATTCATATTCTTTCTGATCCGCTGTACTCTGCGCGTAAGTATTGATGGGGTACAGGGTGTTCCATCCTTTTTCAAAATACTGGTCGGGCAGTTTTTTATCGTTGAAGGTATTCACCCAGGAAGGCAACGCTTTGCCGTAATAAGTAGAACTGATCCATTTGCCTGATTTACCATCATACCAGAAAGCGCCGTTGGCGGCATGTCCGGCCGGAAGAATAGCACCACGGTCCTTAATGGCCACGCCAATTGTTTTGCTCCTGAAATTGGTAGCCAAACGAAGTTCGTCGGTGATGGTGGTGGCAAGCAGGTTTTTCGGGCTCATTTCCCCGGCGGAGCCGGTTGCGCCTACGGTTTGTACGGATTTATCTTCCACGCAATAGACGGAGCGACCCTCGGCCCTGTCCCACCAGCCATTCCCGGTGATCCCGTTGATGGCGGGCACGGAACCCGTATACACGCAGGCGTGTCCGCAAGCTGTGATGGTGGGCGCATACGGGATAAAAGTATTTTCACAGGTAAACCCCTGGTTAACCAGTCTTTTAAAGCCGCCGTTGGCTTCGTAACGGTCGTAATAACGGTAGAGAAAATCCCAACGCATCTGGTCCACTACGATACCCACCACCAGTTTAGGACGGGCAATACCTGCCGGAGCGGGTTTCTGCGCGAAACTCAATACGGATAGGGCCGCCAGGACCCCGGTAAAAACGGCTTTTTTCATGCTTTGCTGTATGTTTTTGGCATTCTTAAAAGGTCAACTCGCTTAAAATGAAGGCGTAAAGCTACTACATCTCCCGAACTATGCGTTTTAACATAACGTGAATAATACCAGATTCCGATACAGTTTTCCCATGAACCGTTTCCACGAAAACTGCCCTTTCACAACAGTTTTTTTTACCTTTGCACAAATTTTCAATTAATTAACAGGAGCATATGGCAGATATTTTTGAACGCTTACTGAGTAACCAGGGCCCAATTGGCCAGCACCGTGAGAGAGCACATGGTTATTTCGCCTTCCCGAAACTGGAAGGAGAGATCGGCACACGGATGTTTTTCCGCGGTAAAGAAAAGATCGTTTGGAGCCTGAACAATTACCTGGGCCTCGCCAACCACCCCGAAGTGCGCGCAGCCGACGCAAAGGCCGCCGCCGATTACGGACTGGCCTCACCCATGGGCGCCCGCATGATGAGCGGTAACACCAACTACCACGAGCAACTCGAAAAAGAACTGTCCGATTACATGGGCAAGGAAGATACCTGCCTCCTGAACTACGGCTACCAGGGCGTGATGAGTACCATCGACGCCATCTGTACCCGCCGCGACGTGATTGTGTACGACGCGGAATGCCACGCCAGCATCATCGACGGACTCCGGCTCCACCAGGGTCACCGTTATGTGTTCAAACACAATGATATTGAAGATTGCGAAAAACAACTGAAACGCGCCACTGAAATGATTAAAACCTCCGGTGGTGGTATTTTAGTGGTAACCGAAGGTGTTTTCGGTATGGCAGGCGACCAGGGCAAACTAAAAGAAATCGCCGCCCTGAAAGATAAATTCGACTTCCGCCTGCTGGTAGACGATGCTCACGGCTTCGGTACCCTCGGTAAAACAGGCGCCGGTACCGGTGAAGAACAAGGTATCCAGGATAAAATAGATTTGCTGTTCAATACTTTCGCGAAATCCGGGGCCTCTATCGGCGCATTCATCAGCGGCGATAAGGCCATCATCGATTACCTCCGCTATAATCTTCGTTCACAAATCTTCGCGAAGTCTGTTCCCCTGCCCCTGGTGATCGGTCACCTGAAAAGGGTGGAACTGATGCGCAAACATCCGGAGATGAAAGCGAAGTTGTGGGAGAACGCTTTAAAACTGCAGAACGGCCTGAAAGAAAAAGGGTTTGATATTGGTAAAACAGATTCCGTGGTAACGCCCGTTTACATGAAAGGTGGCGTGGAAGAAGCAACGGCCATGGTGATGGACCTGCGCGAGAACTACAATATTTTCTGCTCTATAGTGGTATACCCGGTTATTCCAAAAGGACATATCATTTACCGTTTGATTCCTACTGCGGTGCATACAGATGAAGATATTGCGCTTACGCTGAAAGCTTTTGAGGAAACGAAGGAGAAGCTGGATGCGGGAAGTTATAAAGCGGAGGCTATTCCGGATATGGCGGAGGCTTAGGTTTCACGTGAATGCTTGTGCTTCGCAGGAGCCTGCTTCACTGCTCGTTCCTCGCAGTTCGCAGG
>CAMLRX010000177.1 GCA_946482545.1 uncultured Flavihumibacter sp.
TTTTCACTCTTTGCCTGCAGGAGTCCTTCAACATCCAGTCCACCTTCCGGAGTATCCTGTAAAAGTGCGGAATAATCATTGGTGAAAACGAAGGAATCTGTATAGTCCGGATTCACACTCCCATCGGCGCGGGTATTGCCGGGACACAGGTAACATTTGGGATCGTAAGCTGGCCGGTTTTCTACGGGAAGTGTTTCCACTTTTCCCTGCCAGGGCCTTTTGGTGCGGTGGGGAGAAACCAGTATCCATTCACCGGTGAGTTGGTTGAAGCGGGTGTGGGGATGTTCTTTAAAGTCGAATGCAGTCATGGTTGAAAATTTTAAGGCAATTCAATCTACGTAATCGATTACACAAATGATTTTGAGCAAATATAGAGATTGTGGAAGAAATGAAAGGTGGCAACTCAAAAACTATCTGAAATCCATCTTCCATTTTATTTTAGCTGGCATCCGGGAGGGAACCGCAACACCGTTACCTGGTCTGAAATTCCTCTACCGTTTTATTACATCCTGCAAAGCCGTGTAATCAGCTTCTGATGTGCGGGGAAAAAACTGGCGAGTTCAGTGGCTTTGGCCAGTTCGAAATCGGAGAAATCGAAACCAGGCGCCACGGTACAGCCTACGAAGGAGAAATTTGTTTCCGGCGCCGGCTCGCTGGCGAACCAACATCCAGCGGGTACCACGTATTGAAAGGTTTCTCCCGCGTTTATATTGTTGCCCAACCGTATGGTTTCCAAGGTTCCATTTGGATGAATCAGATGCACGAGCAGTGTTTCTCCCGCATAAAAATGCCAGCATTCATCGCTTTTGATGCGGTGAAAAGCGGAGAAGTTCCCCCGTGGAAGCAGGAAATAGATGGCGGTGGAAAAACTTCTGGTGCCTGAAAACCTTTCCGGAAGATGCTCCTTCCGAATGTATTCTTCACTCTTATAGGTTTCTGCATAAAAACCACCTTCGGGGTGCGGCAACAGTTTGAACCGGGCAATCAGTTGTTCAGCATTGTTCATGCTTCAAAATACATCATTCTTCAGTTATGCTTCCCAGCAAAAGTTTTACTTTTTCTTTTGCCGGTCGTATTCTGATCAGTTTATCGGGTTCCGGTGTAACCAATGTATCATCAGCATGGCCATTTTTTCCGTTCCAACTCATTTCTACATTTTCGGCCATTGCCGGTTCAAATGGAAAAGGATCATTTGGATCAGACATTTTCCTTCGGATGTGTTCGGCCAGCAACGTGCGCTCATTTTCTCCGATCGTGATCACCTCAAATTTTCCATCACCTGTATCAGCGTTGGGTGCCATAAGCAGGTTGGGCCCTATAGACTTCATGTTCATCGTTTCCACCATCAGGTATTTTCCAGACCTGTCTTCCCCATTCACGATCAGCTTGTAAGGAACGGCTTCAGCAGAAAGCACCGTAGCGTGGAAAAGTTCCAAAGCCTTGAGCAGTTCTTCTTCGGGCGTGGGCGCCTCATCCGTTCTTCTTTTCATGGTTTTCATCAGCAAAGGGAAAAGTCCGGCACCATAACTTTCCAGGAACAGACCACCACCATTGAATTTCCCGATATCAATTTTATTCACCTTTCCTTTCTTCCACGACTTAATGATTTCAATTGTTTTCCCGTGGATATTAAAGGTCCTGGCAATATTATTTGCCGTACCCAGAGGCAGTAAAGTAAAAGGAACATCTATTTTCTCGTTAGCGAAGAACTTCAACATCACTTTCCTAATGGTCCCATCGCCACCGGCCATCACGATAAGGTCTGTATCTTCTTTTAACTTATCCCACCCTTTTTCTTTTGTGGATGAATATCTACAATTGTAGCCTTCTTCTTCTATCTGATGAATGAGTTTCTCTTTGGAATGCGCTTCATCACCGGCATTCGGATTATGGAGCAGTGCTATGTTTTTCATGTATTCCAGGGTTGTTTGAAGATGCAGACAAAATTCTGTTCCAGCCCTTGTGGCATGATTATGTTAGCCTTCTTCACATGCGAATACTTATAACCAACGACGACGGCATTTACAGCCCGGGCATTGCGGCCCTCGCGAAGTGCGCTTCCCGTTTCGGAGAAGTAAAGATTATGGCGCCCGATGTGGAGCAATCTTCCATGGGCCACGCCATTACCGCTTCGCGTCCTATTTCTTATAAGAAATCCCCCATTGCGTTTGATGGCGCAGAGGCTTACCGCGTGAACGGT
This sequence comes from uncultured Flavihumibacter sp., assembly GCA_946482545.1. The sequence continues at coordinate 2,201 of CAMLRX010000177.1, forward strand.
ACACCTGCCGACTGCGTAGCCCTGGGTACACATTTGTGGGCAAGCACAGATGTGGTGTTATCAGGCATCAACATGGGATTGAATGTAGGCAACTCCATGTGGCACTCCGGCACGCTGGCCGCTGCGAAACAAGCAGTGTTGCTGGGGGTGAAAGGAATCGCGCTGAGTACACCCGCCGGAAAAACAGAGCCAGATTTTGAGGCACTGGCGCCTTTCATCGAACAATCTTTGGAACTGCTACTGAATATGCCGGCACTGTGCTTATATAATGTGAATTTTCCACCTGAACCCAGCGATATTCTGTGGACCCGGCAATCTGTACGTTTGTACGATGGGCATATTACCCCTGGCATGGATCCAATGGGCAGGAAGCACTACTGGTTTACGGTAAGTCCGCTGGAACCCGCCGAAGAAGGAACCGACCGGTGGGCGGTGGAAAATGGCCATGTTTCTATTACGCCCCTCCGGCTTGACCTTACAAATGAAGCAGAATTGAAAAGAATGCAATCTTTATAAACGGCTACCGGGGAAAGATTTGTTTTATTACATTTGAGGGAACCATTAACCCTTGAGGAATGAAACCCGGCTTTCCCCGTCCCTTTTTGTATGCTTTATTTGCATTGTTCTGTTGTATCTCCTGTCAACGGGAAATTACACCTCCCACAGATCTGGATATTCCCGTTCCCAACATTACCATCACCACATCTATCAGTGGAAGGATCACCAGTGAAGGTGTTCCTTTATCCGGCGTTCAGGTAAAGGCTGGAAATACCATGGCGCATACTGATGAGAACGGTGTATTTCTGCTTGATGATGCCAGTGTGCTGCAACAAACCGCCTTTGTGCATGCTTCAAAAGAAGGATACTTCCCAGGCATCCGAACCTTCGTGGCCAGCACCGAAGCTGTAAATTATATTGAAATAGACCTGCTTGAAAAAGAACTTACCGGAAGTTTTCCCACTACAACCGGCGGTAACATCAGCGTGCCCGGCGGAACTGTGATCAGTTTTTCCCCCAACAGCATTGTTACTGAATCCGGAACGCCATATACCGGTAGCGTAAATGTATATGCGCACCACCTCTCTCCCGAAGATGAAGACCTTTCCCTTACCATGCCCGGCGACCTGCGCGGTATTGATGCGGACGGCGATCTTACCGGCATGATCACCTACGGCATGCTGGCAGTGGAAATAACCGGCGCTTCCGGTGAAAAACTCCAGGTTGCACCCGGTAAAAAATCGGTACTTGAGATGCCTATCTCTGCGCTACAGGCGGGCACCGCACCGGCTTCCATCCCTTTATGGTACTTTGATGAAACGATAGGCCTTTGGAAAGAAGAAGGTGCTGCCGTGAAACAAAACGGGAAATACGTGGGCGAAGTGAGCCATTTCTCCTACTGGAACTGCGACGTGCCCGCCAACTTCGTTTACTTTAATACACAACTTACCGATCAGAACGGCAACGCACTTCCTTATACCACGATACGGCTTACCGACGAAAAAACGGGTTCGATGACAACCGGCACAACAGATGCATCGGGCAAGTCCAAAGGATGGGTCCCCAAAGGCGTGGCGCTGAAAATGGAAGTACTGAATAAATGCAACAACGCACTTTTAACGGAGCAGATCGGCCCCTTCACCAAAGAAGCAAACCTCGGTACCAAAGTGGTTACAATACCTGCCAATGCAGCCATCACTATTTCCGGAACAGTGAATAATTGCGCGGGGGATCCTGTTGAAAATGGAATTGTCCAGATTTACCTCGATGGATTAAGCTATGCCGCCAAAGTGAATGAAGGCGCTTTTTCCCTGGTCGTGCACGGCTGTTCTTTTACACCAACTGAAGTAGAACTTATCCCCGTAGATAACGGTGGTGCACAACCGGTATTCGGCGATGCCGTCACGCTTCCGGTTACCTCCGGAACAGTGGATGCCGGAGCACTGGAAGCCTGTAATGGCGTAGCGACAGAATTCCTCCGCTTTAAGATGGATGGTACCGATTACAACTTCTATGCCCCCATCGATTCCATTAATTTCTATACGGAAGACACGCTCCACATGATTAGCGTATCCAGAAGGTCCGGCGATCAGACTTACTTACAGGTGCAATGGGGTGGTACAGCCACCACTGGCACTAAATCATCCATGACCATTGCGTTCCAGGGTACCTCCGATTGGGCCTACTTCACGCCGCAGGCTGGATTTGTTCCAACAATCACTGAATATGGCCCGGTGGGCGGTTTCGTTGCCGGCAACTATACAGGAACGGCTTCCGGTGATTCTTCGGGAACATCCAGGAGTATCCAGCTTTCCTTCAAAATCAAACGAAGAAACTGATGCAACCACTCTCAGAAATCAGGTCTTTTCTTTCTCATGGGGATCATTCCCTGGCCGTGCGCCGGTTGCTGGACACGGCACTGGATTCCGGCGATGCCGCCTTGCTGCAGGAAAGCATCGACCTGAGCAAACATTTCAGGGCTGGCGCCACCGATTTTGAAACCAGGTCACTGCAACTACTGGAAAAACTGGCACAACGACCCGGTCCTCCCCAAACTATGGGCAAGCCTTTACTGGAAGCGAAGGATATTTCGAAAACGTATTCCAAAGGCAATTTCAGTTTACAACCAATTCAACTCAGTATTGCCACCGGCGATGTACTCGGTGTTGTTGGACAAAACGGCAACGGTAAAACCACGCTGCTCCGCTGTTTGGCAGGACAGTTGTCTGTAGACCAGGGCAGCATACAGTATGCCCAGTTGAAACGTCCGGATCATTATGCCATCAAACACCATGTGGCTTTTATCCCGCAACGTATCCCAAGGTGGTACGGTCAGTTGAAAGATAACCTGCACTTCTCGGCCTCCCTTTCTGAAGTAAAAGGCGCCGAAAATGAGGTGATGGTCGATTTTATGCTGGAACGTCTTGGTCTGAGTACCTACGCCCACCTGAACTGGAACCAGATATCGAGTGGTTACCGGACACGTTTCGAGCTTGCGCGGATCCTGTTGCAGAAACCCAGCCTGCTGATACTGGATGAGCCACTGGCCAACCTTGACATCAACGCGCAGCAAACCATTCTCACCGATCTCCGTTACATGGCAAAATCCGCCTTTCATCCGATGGGTGTGGTGTTGAGCTCCCAACAACTGCACGAAGTTGAAAAAGTAGCGGACACCGTGCTGATGATCCGAAACGGTGCATGCATCCACAAAACCGGTGAAAAGCAGGACGCGGTTCCCTCCACTTACGTTATGGAACTTGAAACAACGGCCTCCCGTGAACAACTGCTGGGCGCCATTGACGCTGATGGTGTTCAATTGCATTTCAACGGAGGGTTCTACACCATTACCACCACCACGCTTACTGCACAGGAGATCATCACCCGACTCGTACAACAACAGATTCCGGTCAATTATTTCAGGGACATCACCCACTCCACCAAAAGATTCTTCTGAGCCATGCAAACAAAACGCCCACTCGCACCGGGGTTCCTGAACCAACTCGACCAACGGCTGCTGCTCCATCAACCAGAGGCCTGGAGTTCCAGAACGCACCTCGTTGTTTACTACGGACTGCTGATCATTCTCGGCATCGCTGCCATTTCGTTTATCGTACCCGACGATCCGCGAAGCGCTTCACCCGCGGGCTACTGGATCGGCTTTGTAAGTATCCTGTCCATCCTGGGACTCGTTACCTGGCTGATCTACCTGCTCCGGTTCAATGTTTTCAAACGATATGGCAGCATTGGAAAATGGAGCGGCCTCACCGTTTTCCTGCACTATTTTATTGCTGTTGGCATCTTCGTCCTCTTTCCTTTCACCGAGCCACTGGTGGAATCCATCCGCGCCAACAATGCCTATACGTCCGAAGAACTTGCTACGGATATTAACCAATATAATACACTCCTGGCGCAACTGGAATACGATTCCCTGGACCATACCTGGAACGCCGACACCTTCAGGGTCAGAAAAAACGCCGGTGGCACGACCGTTCAACAACAAGTCGTAATTTCCGAACAGGAAGAAATCGCTATGGACACTATCGCCCTCACTCCAATTCCGGCGATGACCATCATCGATAGTGCCTCGCTTGCCGACAAACTTGCTTTCTCCGACAGTACCGTAAAACTTGACGACTCAACTTATATTCTCTACGAAACACCCGATTATTCTTTCCTCAGCAACTACCACCTTGATGGTCATTCCACTATAGCAGTACTCCGTGACATTGATATTTACCGGAACACCATTCAAAAGTTTAAACGCCCCGACAGGCCGGCAACCCTCAAAGAGATTCGTTCGATCATCACTAAATATGAGATACCTCCTGGTGAAACAGGTAGCTACTACTATGGGTACAGCGAATACGCCCCTGAAAGCGTTATAGCCAGGATACGTCAACGCCATAAAACAAACGAACTATCCACCAGCATCAACAACATTACCGAACGGAAATACCGTTGGGATGAAGAAAACCTTTACGTTTATCTCCGTATCTTTTATTACGTTACGCTGGGCATCACCTTACTTGTTTTTCTTTTCCGCCACAGTACCAGGCAATCATTTTTCCTGTCATTGCTAAGCGCACTGATCCTCACTATTCTTACCGCCCTCTTCGCTGCCTTTACCCGGCAGGAAGAAATTGGAATCATGAGCATCATGCTGCTTTATTTCATCAGTTTCTTTATCGTTTCTTTTACCTCATGGAACAGCAAGCGCCGCTCCATTGTCACGGGCATCTCACTCAACCTGTGGGTGTATATGCTGCCTTTCATTCCCCTGATCGGCTATGCGCTTTACACACGCATACTGATAGAAAACGCACAAAGCACAGGAAACTGGGATACCTACCGCAGCATCGGCTTTGCTGATTATGTTGCTTACGCAGAAATAGCAGGTGCGGTGTTGTTGTTGGTCATGCTCCTGCTTTACATCAGACGTGCTTACAGGCAATGGTATGCACTTCCGGAGCAGTAGGGCCTAACCAAGATCAATTGTAGTTCCGATTAAAAACTAAAGCGCGTCCACATCCGGCGTAATAATGACCTGCCTGAATTGTTTGTCCTGGTGCAACAACGCGATCCTGTCCAGGATGAACGCTTTGATGTCCCGGAGAAAACTCGTATCTCTCGGCAGTTTGCAGGTGATCTCCTGGATGAACATGTTCCTTACCCTGTTCACCACGGGTTCAGCGGGTCCTACCATATAGTTACCGGTTTTCGGCCGAAGCATGTCGGCAAAACGGAAAGCAGCCAGTTTCACCACATCTTTATCCCGGTGTTTCAGGGTGAGTGTAATCACTCTTGAGAAGGGAGGGTAGAAAAACTCCTGCCTGTTCCTGATGTCCATCTGGTAATACCCTTCATAGTCGTGTTTCCTTACCAACTCCAGTACCGGATGGGCGATGTTCGAGACCTGAATCATCACCCTGCCTTTGTGGTCCTTTCTTCCCGCTCTTCCGCTCACCTGTTCCATCAACTGAAAGGCTCTTTCGTTGACCCTGAAGTCTGTGAACCCGAGAATGCTGTCGGCATCCAGGATTCCCACGAGGTCTACGTGTTCAAAATCCAGCCCTTTTACTACCATCTGGGTACCTACCAACACGTTCACCTTTTGTTGTTCAAACTGCTGTATCAACTGGTCATGGGCATGTTTTCCCTTCACCGAATCCATATCCATCCGCGCGATCTTCGCCTCAGGCAACTGCGCCAGGAGTTCTTCCTCAATTCTTTCCGTTCCGAAGTTCCGCTGTACGAACTGGTGGTTGCCGCATTTCTCACAGATATGCACCGGCGGATAAACGGTTCCGCAATAATGGCAATGTAGTTTATGTGAATACTTATGGTAGGTAAGTGAAACGTTACAATTTTTACACTGGGGTATCCAGCCGCAGGTTTCGCACAACTGGTAAGGAGAATAGCCGCGCCTGTTCTGGAAAAGAATCACCTGCTTCCCGGCTTCCACCGAGGTGCGGATGGCTTCCGTAAGCTCCGGCGCGATCACGATTTTGCCTGTTTCCTTACTGAACATTTTTCGGGTATCCAGCAACGTGATTTCCGGCAGGGAAGCGTCTCCGTAACGCTGGTTCAGTTTCACCAATCCAAACTTACCCTGCACCGCATTGTGGTAAGTTTCCAGTGAAGGTGTAGCGCTGCCCAGCAATACTTTTCCTTTCAACATAGCAGATAAATAAATTGCCGCATCCCGTGCATGGTAGCGTGGCGCAGGCTCCTGCTGTTTGAAAGAGGTAT
>CAMLRX010000178.1 GCA_946482545.1 uncultured Flavihumibacter sp.
TCGTTCGTTCCCTGTTGCTGATATCGCGCATCGAGAACGATCAGTTTGTAAAAAAGGATACCGTTTTCGTAAAAGCCCTGGTAGAAGAAGTGATGGAAGAACTGGCACACCGCCTGGAAGAGAAAGAACTGCATTTTTCAATGCAAGTGCAGGAAACAACCATGCTGCGGAATATAAATCGCGACCTGATTTTTCAATTGGTGTACAACCTGGTAAACAATGCCATCCGGTACAACAAGCCCGCCGGAAGTATTGCGATCAGCGAAGGACAAACAAACGATGGAAATTATTTTCTTTCTATTGCGGATACTGGCATCGGTATTCCTGAAAAAGATATCCCGCTTATTTTCGACCGGTTTAAAAAAGCGAAAAACACCGGTGAAGAAGGTTTTGGACTGGGACTTTCCATCGTACAAAGCATTGCGCGTTACCATGAGATTGACATACGCATTTCGTCAAAACAAGAAAGGGGAACCCAATTTATGCTGGTATTCCCCCTGTTAGTATAATAAGATGAACCGGTGTTAAGAGATTGCCGCGTTACCAGGTATGCCTGCTGCTTTGTCTGTTTCTGCTTTGGCCGCTACATATTTCTTCAGAAATTCTTTCTTTGAATCCCGGTAGGAGGAGACCACACCAATCTTGTGCATACAATAGATATAAATCCAGGCGAGGTCGATCTGGTAAGGAAGAAATCCTGCACGCGCACTACCGGGGTAGAGGTGGTGGTTGTTGTGCCATTCACCTGAAAACAATCCGGGCCGTGTTTGATTGATGGATAAATTACTTCTGTCGAAATCGATGCCGTCAATATGTTTCTCTTCCCCCTTTCCGTGACCGGTGTAATTGAAGGCCCGCACCAGTACAAACCACATCATGGCGGCGGTGAAAACAGCGCAGGCGAGTCCGTGTCCGCCAACAAAGTACAGTATGGTGTACCATACAGCCCAGTTGAACAGCCATAGTGCAACGGTATAAAGTGGTGTGGCAATGGAACCCCAGCGTTGGTATTGTTTGTAACTGTTGATCTGAACGCCGGTATGCGTCATGAAATGTGCGGCTTTGTTGTAATCCGTTTCACTCAGTGTTTTGGATATGCTCTGGTGGTTTACGTCGGAAAGCATACAATAGAGAAAGCCACCTTTAGGGTTATACGGATCACCGGGAAGATCCGATTTGGAATGGTGCACATGGTGCGATACCACATAAATTTCTTCTGGGAAGGTTTTAATCACCAGGTTCTGGGTGATAAAACGCCAGACGGGACTGCTGAATTTATATGATTTGTGCGTACAAAAACGGTGGAACCAGATGGTGCCATGCGTACTCATGATGATCATACTGTACACGACCACCACGATGAACAGTGGCCAGGAGAAATACTTTGTGATGAAAACAAAAAAGAAAGGCAGCATACAAACGGCCATCAGCCAACTGATGAGGGAAATCCAGTTCTTTTTTGATTTGAAGATATTGATCCGCGAGAAGGCCTCGTTGAAAAGTTGTTTGGTGGTGGGAACAGAGAGCTCGCCCTGCGCATTGGTCCAGCCATAAGAAGGCTGCTGAAGTAAAATGTCGATAAATGCCATTGATCGGGATATATTTAATTGAAAGATGACGAAACTTGCGCACTACCCTGAATGATAATAACCTAGGCTGCAAGCTTAACTATAATGCGCAGTGGAGGCAGGATAATTAATAACTTAATAACTGTTATCTAAGCGGGCTTTTTCTAACGTTGGTAAGGTATAACTTTTTTTGAATCCACAAAGCCAAACTAATCCTAATGTGGTTATTTACATTTAATATTTGAAAAATACCATTTCTTCGGTTTAATAACGTAACTTTGCGACACTTATTTCTCCTGCACCTATTTTGATTCCTCCCTCAATGTTCGTGAAGGCAAGATCGTAAGCCAGGTAAAATGCCTCTCTCAAAAGGCTGCTTACCATCATACTTTAATAAAAAATACGAAAAATTGTTATTTACAGATTTACAGTTGATAGAGCCTGTATTGAAGGCGCTACAAGAAGAAGGTTATAGTACTCCTACCCCTATCCAGCAGCAAGCTATTCCCGTTGTGTTACAGGGCCGCGATATATTGGGTTGCGCGCAAACCGGTACCGGTAAAACCGCCGCTTTCGCGATCCCCGTGATCCAGTTGGTGCTGCGCGACAAGCAGCGCGACCCCCGCAACAGGGGCATCAAAGCCCTGGTGTTAACACCTACGCGTGAACTCGCGATCCAGATCGATGAAAGCTTCAGGGCCTACGGAAAATATACCGGTGTTTCAAGTCATGTGATTTTTGGTGGTGTTTCCCAGCATTCCCAGGTACTCGCCATCCAGAAAGGCGTTGATGTACTGGTGGCCACGCCTGGCCGTTTGCTCGACCTCATCCAGCAGAACATCCTCTCTTTACGCGATATTCCTTTATTGGTATTGGATGAAGCTGACCGTATGCTCGATATGGGCTTTGTGCACGATGTGAAAAAAGTGATCGCCCGGATGCAATCCAGGTCACAAACACTTTTCTTCTCCGCTACCATGGCCCCTGAAATTATGGTGCTGGCAGATGCGTTGCTGAAGAACCCCGTGAAGGTAGAAGTGACCCCGGTTTCCTCTACCGCAGATACCGTGCAGCAGCATATTTATTTCGTGGAGAAGAAAGATAAGGGTGAACTCCTTACACACGTACTGAAAGCGAACAAAATAGAAACAGCATTGGTTTTCGCCCGCACCAAACACGGTGCCGACAACATCGCTAAAAAACTAAACCGTTCCGGTTTCAGGGCCGAAGCCATTCACGGCAATAAATCACAGAATGCGCGCCAGCGTGCATTGAACCAGTTCAAGTCAAAAGAAATTCACGTACTCGTGGCTACTGATATCGCCGCGCGCGGTATTGATATCGATGAACTGGCTTATGTGATCAACTTTGAATTGCCTAACGTCCCCGAAACTTATGTGCACCGTATTGGTCGTACCGGACGGGCAGGCGCTAACGGAGCTGCGCTATCTTTCTGCGATTGGGAAGAAAAAGAATTCCTGCGCGACATTCAGAAACTGATTTCCAAAACAATTCCCGTAATCAGTGAGCATCCTTTCCCGATGCAGGGCAAAGCACCTGCACCGTCTTCAGTACCTAAGGCGCAACCACAGCAGCAGCGCAGGTTGCCGCAGGGTGGCAGCCGGGGTGGTAACAAACCTTTCCCGCACCGTGGGAACAGGGAAACGCAACAGGGGCAGGGTGCGCGCAAGCAAGTGGTGAAGGCGGGGTAGCTCACGCAAAGACGCAAGGACGCAAGGACGCAAAGGCCGGTGGAAGTGCTGCACGCGGAGGATATTCTCTCGCAGCGGCGCGGCGACGCAACGCCTTGATTGATTGCAAGCTTACGGAATTTGAGGTTACCTTATAAAAGGGTTGTTCAGAAAATAATAAAAGAGGGGTGTCATATAAAGGCATACCTCTTTTATTAACTGGGTATTGGAGCACTGAAAGCGTCCCCGTTGCGTCGCCGCGCCGCTGCGAGAAACAAAAAAACTCTTCCCAAAAAAAGCCCCCAGCCAACCAATTAACGCCTTGCGTCCTTGCTCCCTAGCGTCTTTGCGAGGAACTAAGCAGTGCGTCTTAGCGTGAAAACCTCGCGTGAAAAATCTCCCCTCAGAACCTTACCACCACCATTCCCCTCACGTTAAAAGGCGTACCCGGCGTAAAGTGAATTTCCGTAACAGACGCCGGTTCATTCACCAGCCTGCTCTCTGTTGCAAACTGCGTTTCGTTCCATGCCGCGTTAAAAATATTCTCCATAATTACTCCGATGGTAAAGCATTTCCATTGATAGCTGATGTTCGCATCCGTGATGAAATACCCTTTTGCCATGATGCTCCCGTCTTCATTAGCGGGACGATCGCCCAAATGCCGCGATTGCAACGCGCCGTTCCATCCGGAAGGATGCTTGAAACTAACCCCTCCGGCCACAGTTATTTTTGGCGCGAGCGGAATGAGGTCTTCGCCTTTTGCTTCATCAATTGCACGGGCATAGGTGTAAGTGAAATCACCGTTAATGAACACGTATTTTCCCCATTGGTACCTGGCGTTCACATCTATTCCTTTCCTTTGTGTTTTGCCGCCCGGTTCCACGATGCCTGCATCGCCAACATATACGAACTCCTGTTGGAGGTGCAGGTACCATAGGGCCGTGTTCAGCATAAGACGTGGAAGCGGCTTCCATACCGCGCCAATATCAGCACCATAAGCGGCGGGCAGGATATCTTCACCACTTTGTGCCACCACCACGCGGGTATCGTTGCTATGGAATCCTTTGCCCAGTTTCAGGAACAACTGGAGTTGCCGGTCCTGGTTGTACAGAAAATTGAGCTTGGGACTCACAATCGACTTTTGCTGTGCAAGCGTTTTATAAGAAGGTGTGAGCTTGTCGAGGTATTCGAACTGGAAATGGTCCACCCGGATGGATGGATTGATCATCCATTTGCCGGATCTGAGTTCAGCGCCGGCGAAGGTGTACAGGTTGGTTTCATTCACATCGCCGAACTGAATCTGCTGAAGTGTTTCCTGCCTGTTGCGGGTATGGGAGAGTTCCATGTCGGATACGGCATCGTTGCGAAGGCCTGCGCCTGCGTTCAGTTCCAAAGGAAGATTTCCGATGGAGAGCGGGGCGTGAAGGACGGATTCGAACCCGGTGATGTTCCGTTTTTCTTTCTGCCTGATCTGGTCGCCATTCACCGGATCTTCCAGGAAGAAAGTGAAGTTGGAATAGAGTTCGAAATCATAGTGGTTAAAGAAAGCGCTGTTCTTTATATATGCCCCATGCTTCAGTTGTTTGGTGAACTGAAGGTTCAGGTTGGTGCGCGAAGTATTGCCCCCTTCGGTATCATCTATGGCACCGAAACGGGAGATCAAACCCGCTTCAATGGCACGTTGCGGAATCTGGCCGCTCGCATCCCATTTGCTGTTGAGGTGGGAGAAAGACAGCGTTATCCGGTCGCCTGTATTGGTCGTAGTGGCGTATTTGCCCATCAGGTTGAGGCGGTTGAAGTTTTGCGGGGATTCGAACCAGCCGTTGGTGCGGAGGTATTCCGTTGCGAGCCAGGCCGATTGTTTTTCATTGGAGGCCAGGTTGAACATGCCCAGGGTGCGGAGCGTATTGAATTTTCCGGCTTCCAGTGTGATGCTGCTGTTATCGAGGTGATCCTTCGTTTGGAATGCCACATAACCTGCGGTAGCCATATTTCCTTTGGTGGCCTGGTAGGGGCCTTTGTCGAAATCGATCTTTTCCACGGTTTCAGGGATCAGGAAATGGAGATCGGCATAGCCTTGCCCGTGGGCGTGGCTCACCATGTTCACCGGCATACCGTCAACAGTGATATTGATGTCGGTACCATGGTCGATATCGAAGCCGCGGAGAAAAATCTGTTCCGCTTTGCCGCCCCCGGCGTGCTGACCAATAAACAGTCCGGGGACCTTCCTAAGCAGCTCCTGTGATGATTTTACCGGGTTCGTGCGCAGGTCAATATCCGAAAGGATATGAAGGTGCTTAGGTTCATTCGTGATGGTGACGTTGTCCAGTTGAAAAGGAACGGATTCAAGTTGGACCAATAAACTATCTGTACCAGCCACCACCCACCGGGCTGCATGCGCGATATGGGTAATGAGCAGCGAATCGCCGGTGCGTGCTTCTTTCAGAAAGAAGAAGCCGGAAGGTGAACTATGCGCATGAGCGCCACTCCGCAGGTTGGAAATGGTGGCGCCCTCCAGCGGCTTCCGGTCACTACCCGTGATGCGGCCGGCCTGTTGTGCATGGGTAAACAAAGAGAAGCAGGTAAAAACGAGTAAAAGTGTTTGTTTCATGGTTGAGCTGATGGTTAAACTTGCGGCAAGTTCGGGAAATTTTAGGGTTTAAGTAGTTTTTTGCAACATTGTTGTATGTTACAAGCTGTTCCAGATAAGAGAAGGGCAGGAAAACCTATGGCTCTTCCAACACGCATATCTGTACCCCACCCACCAGCATTTTCACCCGTAGCGCCTTCTCCCCGCTGCGTCGCCGTGTTGCGACTGCGAGCAACGAAGCAGGAAGCAATTGCGTGCAAAAAGATACCGGTAAACCGAAGCGCTCAAACATATAGAAAGCCTTTTCACATAAGTGTCAAGCAATATTTGCGTGAATAAAAAGTTCACCCTAATCGAAACTGCTTCAACACATATTAGGCCTTTGCGTCTTCGCTTCCTTGCGTCTTTGCGAGGAACGAAGCAATTGCGTGCAAAAAATACCGGCTAACCGAAACGCTCGAAACACCTACAACGCTTTTATCTGCAAGGCAACGAGTTGAGAATACCAAGTAAAGTACTAACTAATCGAAACCACTCCAAACACAAACAACGTTGCGAGACACGAAGCAATGCGTCGTTACGAGAAATAAAAACCCAACTCCTGAATAGAACCAACTCCAAACACAAACAACGCCTTGCGTTCTTTCCCTGCGACGCCACGAGAAACGAAGCAGAAAGCAATCGCGTGAATTATCCTTCGCGTGCAACACTTCAACCGGCTTTTGCGTCCTTGCTCCCTTGCGTCTTTGCGAGGAAACGAAGCAGTGCGTTACGAGCTGCGAGCAACAAATTAGTAAACAATCACGTGAAATGCCTTCCTCCTAAATAAGAAATAAAAGCACCACAACCTACCTGCAGAAATCACGCCTACCCTTAAACGAAAACCCCACCCCGCGCGGATATTAAAATTTCTATCCGAACAAAAAAGACATTTATTTACGTAAACGTTTACGTTACATAAAATTATTACTATAGTAACGAATCCATAACCATCGCCTCCATCTGAATAAGCGGTATCGGATAGACCTTTGCACTCTAATCAAACTTATACATGCGATGAATGCTTTTTATCGGAAAAGCATAAAATGGTGTGCCCTGTTATTGGTGCATCTTTTTATGTACGCGCCATTGAACGCGCAAAACAAAACTACTGCTGTTAAAGGCACGGTGCTGGACGAAACCGCCCGGCCAATGCCTGGGGTTTCAGTTAAAATCACCAATGCCAAAGCACAGTACAGCCGCTCAGTACAGACCGGTGCAGAAGGAACTTTTTCTTTCACCGATGTACCTGTTGGCACCCCGCTGAAACTGAGTTTTTCTCACGTGGGATATGCTGAAAAAGAAATAAACGATGTGCAGCCAGATGCCAATGGAAACATTCAATTGAATGTTGTGATGGAACCTGCCACTGGCGAGATCGAAGAAGTCGTAGTGGTAGGCTATGGCAAAGCCAATAAAAGAGATGTTACCGGCGCGATGAAAACGGTGAAAAGTTCCGAATTCAACCGCGGCATCATCAACTCACCTGAAGAATTGTTACAGGGCAAAGTATCCGGTGTGAACGTTACCTCCGCCAGCGGTGAACCGGGTGGTTTGCAAAGCATTACCGTTCGCGGACCTGGTGGTGTAAGAACGGGAAGCACGCCGCTGTATGTAGTGGATGGTATGGCGTTGGATAACTCTTCCATAGGCGGAGCCACCAATCCTTTGGCTTTCCTCAACCCCCAGGATATCGAATCCATTGATGTATTGAAAGACGCTTCGGCTACCGCCATCTATGGTGCTCGTGGTGCAAACGGCGTGATTCTGGTGACCACAAAACGTGGTAAGTCAGGCTTTAATACACTGAACTACGCTTTCAGCGGCGGTATCAGTAACCTGGCCCGTAAACTCCCGGTATTCTCCGCGGAAGAATACAAAAAGCAGGTGGTGGAACTCGGTGGTACACTCGAAGATTTCGGTGGCAGCACCGATTGGCAGGACCAGATCACCCGCACGGCCTATACGCAGAACCACAATCTTTCTATTTCCGGCGGCGCCGATAAACTCACTTATTTCGGCTCTTTCGGTATGCAATTGCAGGATGGTATTCTGAAAGGCAATAAAGTAAAGCGTTACACCGGAAGGATGAACGTTACACAAAAACTGCTGAACGATCGCCTGATAGTAGAAGCAAACCTGAGTTCCAATAATACCGTAAACCTCCGTCCAAGTATCGGAAGTTTGTTGGGCGGCGCTATCTCTACCAATCCCACCATTCCCGCTTATAATGGAGATGGAACACCCTACCAGTTCGACAACGGTATCAACCCGCTCACTGTACTCGCGCTCGAGAAAGACCTCACCACCATCCACAGAACACTTGGTAACATCAGCGGAACCTTCACCGTGGTGAAAGGACTGGATTACAAACTGAACTTCGGCATCGATAATTCTACCGCAACAAGGGATATTCAATCCCTGCCCAATACCGTTCCGCTCCGCCTCGGCAGACTGGAAACCTACAACAACTACAACAGGAACTACCTGATCGAAAACTACCTTACTTACAAAGGAGAATCCGGAAACCACCGTTATACCGCGCTGGCAGGACATTCTT
>CAMLRX010000179.1 GCA_946482545.1 uncultured Flavihumibacter sp.
ATGGAAATACTGGACATTTTCCGTGACCGCGAAGGCAATACCTGGCTCACCACGCGCAAGCAGGGCGCTTTTATTTACAATCCTAAAACCGGGCATTTCGACCCGGCACTCACCTGTTTGCCTCAACTGATGCACACCAGGATCATGGATGTGGTGCAGGATCCGCTTCTCCCCTATCTCTGGCTGGCCACGGATGATGGTGTACGCCTTTATGACCAGGAAAAAAACAAGTGTCTAACCCGTGAAAATACTGTCGCTCTTTTCCCCTTTCTTTCCGCACCAGAATTCAGGAAGCCCATCCTGAACCTGATGGTCGACCGGCAACACCGGGTATGGATTACTGCCTGGGACGCGGCCACTGTATCCATGCCCACATTTGTATCAGATGACCGGCAACACCTGCGCTTTCACAAAGCAGCCGCCGCAGGAGAGCAAGCCATGTTATTTGAAGACAGCCGGAAAAGAGTCTGGTCGGTAGGGGAATTCTTCACCTCCTACCAACAGGGCTCCGGTACATTCGAGACCATTCATACCGATGAACGCTACCAATACGGTATTGACTTCGACCGCATCTATCACATCAGTGAAGACAAACAACATAACCTTTGGCTGGGTACCAGCAACGGTATTTTCCTTTTTAACCCCGATCCTAAAAAAGCGGGAACAGTATTGCTACGCGCGGGGATGGACAAAAAAACTTCGGCGCTCAACATCACCGGCTTCTGCGAAATGCCCGGCGGCGATGTGATTGTAAGTACCTGGGGTTCGGGATTGTATTACTTTGATCCCCAGTTCAGACTTAAAAAGGAATTCAGAACCGGAGACGTGAACGGCGACCTTTGCTGGAGCCTTGCCTACGACAGCGCGCAAAACATCTGGGTCGGCTGCCAGCTCGGTTACCTGATGCGCTTCGATAAAAAGGGTACCCTCGTGGAGAAAGGGCAGCATCCCGTTTTCGACAACCGCACCATCCGCTGCATCACCGTTGCCCGGAACGGAGAAGTATGGCTGGGCACCCAACATGGACTGATCGTAAAATATGATCCCGCCACCAACAGCTACACCCGTTTCACCGATCAGCAGTATCCTTCCGGCGAACAATTCGGCAACATCAACAAAATCGTGGAAGATCCCAGGGGAAGAATCTGGGCCACCACTTCCACCTATGGCATCATTGAAATCGACCGGCAAACAGGTGCGGTAAAACAACGTTTCTCCCAGGAAAATAACACCAACAAAACGCTGAGTTACGGGTACGGAGACCTGTTGTGGCTGTCCGATACCTTATTCGCCGCCGCTTCAGACTACGGCATAGAACTGATCAACCCCGATAACGGCAGGATGAAACAATTCACACTGGCCAACGGACTGCCCGACAACATGATCGTGAACATCCTGAAAGAGAACGAAGCATACCTTTGTTTCAGCACCAACCACGAAGTGGGCAGGTTACACATTCCTTCCGGGAAAACCGTAGTGTACGGCGCCAGGGACGGCATACTGGATGACAACTATGAAAGTATCGCTAACATCCGTTTGCGCAGCGGGAAATTGCTGATCGGCGGCAACAGAACCATCGCATTCATACAACCCGATAAAAAGGTGGAAGTGGCGCCGCTTCCCAATGTCGCCATCACCGGCTTCAAATTGTTCAGCATCCAGCAACCGCTGGATTCTATACTGAGCCATACCCCCATCCGCCTATCGCACCGTGAAAATTATTTTACGGTGGAATTCGCTTCGCTCAGTTACGCGGACAAAGATAAAATCGTTTATTACTACCAGTTAGAAGGTGTGGATAAGGACTGGGTGCGTGCAGGCAACATCCGCTTCGCCACCTATACCAACCTCGATGGCGGGAACTACACTTTCCGCGTGAAAGCGGAAAAAGCCGATGGCAGCGCGGTTACGCCGGAAACAACTTTGAAGATACATATCTCCAGTCCCTACTGGCGCTCCTGGTGGTTCTACCTGCTCGCGGCCGTATTACTCGCCGGCGTTGTGTACCTCGTGCAGCGCATCAGGATACAGCGTTTGTTGGATATGGAAAGCGTGCGCAAACGAATTGCCCGCGACTTGCACGATGATATGGGTTCCACCCTCAGCACCATCAATATTCTTTCTGAAATGGCCCGGATGAAAATACATACCGACCAGGAACGGGCGCTGGAATTCATCCACAGCATCAGCGACAATTCCTCCCGTATGATGGAATCCATGGACGATATCGTGTGGTCGATCAACCCCGTTAACGATTCCATGCAGAACATCCTCGCGCGCATGCGCGAATTCGCGACCACTGTACTGGAACCCAAAGACATTCTATGCGAGTTCATCATCGACGACCAAGTGCAGCACCTCAAACTTGACCTGGAATCGAGACACGACTTCTTCATGATCTTCAAAGAATCCGTGAACAACATCGCCAAATACGCCGGTGCCACCCATGTAAAAACTGAAGTCGCCCTAAAAAGAAGCGTATTGTACCTTCGCATAGAAGACAATGGCCGCGGCTTCGATACCACGCAGGCGGAATATGGCAACGGCATCGCGAACATGCACAAACGTGCGCAGGAACTGAAAGGTAAACTCAGGTTGGACAGTGTTCCCGGAAAAGGAACAGCCATCACACTCGAATTCAATATATCATAAAATAAAAATGTGCGTATGATCCGGATCGTTTTGTATGAAGACAATACCCAGCTCAGAGAGGGCCTCAGCATGCTGATCAACGGTTTCGACAAGTTCGCGGTGGCGGGCGCGTTCCGCAACTGCAACAATGTAAAGGAAGAAATCAGGGAACTGAAGCCTGACGTGGTGCTGATGGATATAGATATGCCGGGAACGAACGGCATTGAAGGGCTGAAACTGATCAGGGAGGTCGACAACCAGGTGAAGGTGCTGATGCTCACCGTTTTTGATGACAACAAAAACGTGTTTGAAGCCATCCGTTCCGGCGCCGATGGCTACCTGCTCAAAAAAACACCGCCCTCAAAACTGCTCGAATACATCCAGGACGTGTTTGATGGCGGGGCACCCATGACGAGTTCCATTGCAAGGCAGGTGCTCCAGATGTTCTCCGGACAACCCGTTTCCAACCGCGAAGAAGACAACTACAACCTTTCCGACCGGGAAAAAGAAGTATTGCAATTGCTGGTGAACGGCTACAGTTATAAAATGATTGCCGCGGAAATGTATATTTCAATAGACACGGTAAGGTCGCACATCAAAAAAATCTACGAAAAGTTACACGTGAACTCCAAATCGGAAGCTGTGGCCAAAGCTTTCAAAGACCGGATCGTTTAAAAGAGACGGCGACAACATTGCCGCCTTAACCGTTGCACCACCACCCCGTTATGTGATAGCTTTCTTCAGATGGTATTGGTTTTCACATCTACATGCGATTGTAACGCAGTCCGATTCAGGTGAATTTTGCGGTACAAATTTCATTACACATTTAAACCAACCATCATGAACATGTTTCAGCAAACCGGCAGAACAATTACTGCCGCCCTCGCGTTCGCCGCGCTGCTCCTGGGTACTTCCTGCAAAAAAGACAACGATGAACCCGGAGGAAATAATCCACCCGCAGGCAAGAAGATTACCAAATTCGCGGTAGACGCCAACAACTACGTAAGTTTTTCTTACAACAACGACGGCAAACTCAGCAAAATGAAAAGCAGCATGAGTTTCGGGCAGGCTCCCATCGTCGTGGAAACTTCCTTTACTTATAATGGGAACAAAGTGAAAGAAGTTTTTATGTCGAATGGAGAAAAAAGCGTGATTACCTATACCGGAAACTATCCTTCCAAATCAGAAGATTACAATCAGAACAATGTAAAAATCAGTTACGATGAATTCACTTGGAACAACGGAAAACTCGCCCAGACGATAACTTATGAAAAAGAGGAAGGGAATACCTATGTGCCCGATTCCAAAGTTACCTACGAGTACCATGCCAATGGCAACCTGAAAACCATTAAGTATTATGCTTATGTTTCCGGCGATGATGGCTACGAGCTGGAATCTAGGGAGGAATATGAGCAGTACGACAATAAATTCGATCCCATCAGCATCACTTCAAACATGACCGGTATCGTGGATCCTTCTTACCGCCCCAACAACCCAACGCTCATCAAACATTATGATGCCGAAGGCCTGTTGCAAGCCACGATTGAGAAGATTTACGAGTACGATGCACAGGGATATCCCACGAAACTAAAGGAGAAACACACTGAAGACGGGGATACCTACGAAGTAAATTATACCTATACCTACTAAAAGCAGGATAAAATACCCACTTCATGTGATTGCGGGGAAGAAAAACCAGTTGTACATTTGCGCCAGTTAATCAAACAATCATGAAACAGTTGCTCCTCTCTATTGGAATCCTGGCAGCCGGTGTTGCCATTGCGAAACTCGATCTGAGCGGTGCGGTGAAGTCCGTGGCCTGTGAGCCGGCAGCGGCCAGTGCGGAAAGCGGAAGGTTTCATGCTAATTTTTCCCTGCTGGGCAGGCTGCAACAACTGGTTCCTGGTTCAGCCACATCCTCGCTTTGCGAGGAACAGGAACCGGAAACGGCGGCAACCGGTAACGGATTGCCAGAACGCACCCTGCTGATCTTCCGCCAGTTCGTTAAATAATCCATAACTTCCCCTTTATACAAGGCGACTTACGGGTAGCCATGAAAAAACGATCTCAGTGATGGTACGCCTTCACTGAGATTTCCTGTACCGTTCTTGTATCCTGATCCCGTTCTCCTGCGATGCCATTTTGTAAACCCTACTTATAACATAACCCAAACAATCAATTAAAAATGAAAAAAGTATTCAAAGTACTGGGTATCCTGGTACTGCTGCTGGTGGTGTGCGTGGCCGGCGTGGCCGTGTACATCAAAACAGCGCTTCCCGATGTTGGCGATGCCCCCGTAATGCAGGTGGATATTACGCCTGAACGGGTTAGCCGCGGCGAATACCTTGCCAATAGTGTAATGGTATGTATGGATTGCCACAGCACCCGGAACTGGAACGAATTCTCCGCCCCACCAGTTCCCGGTACCCTTGGAAAAGGTGGTGACCGCTTCGACAGGGAGATGGGCATGCCCGGAATTTTCTACGCCCGAAACATTACACCCGCTGGCCTGAAAGACTGGACAGACGGCGAGGTGTTCCGTGCCATTACCTCCGGCGTTTCCAAAGACGGGAGGCCTTTGTTCCCCCTGATGCCACATCCTGCCTACGGTCAACTTGACGAAGAAGATATTAAAAGTGTGATCGCTTATCTCCGCACCTTACCCGCAATCGAAAACGAAGTTCCGCTTCCTGAAGTGGATTTTCCTTTCAGCTATATCCTGAATACAATCCCCAAGAAACCGGCTTTTACCAAAAAGCCCGCAGAGACCGATACGCTGGCCTATGGCAAATACCTGATTACCGCGGCCAGTTGCGTAGAATGCCATTCTCCGTTTGAAAAAGGCGCACCGGTATTTGAAAAGGCTTTTTCCGGCGGAAGGGCCTTCCCTATGCCCACTGGTACGCTGTATACGTCCAACCTCACCCCGCATGAAACCGGCATTAAAAACTGGACGAAAGAAATGTTTATAGAAAGGTTCAAAATGTACGCGGACAGCGGCCGCCAACATGTACCCGTTAAACAGGGCGATTTCAACACCATCATGCCCTGGACAATGTACGCGAACATGAAAGAGAGTGACCTGGGCGCTATATACGCGTTCCTCCGCACCGTACCGGCTTTAGAGAATAAGGTGGAAAAATTCGTGCCCCGGAAGTAGTACCCCGTTTGCTTTTTCAATATAAAGCTTTACCTTTGCACCCCATTTTGGGTGTAAACCGTACTGCTTCTAGTGAGCGTGTGGTTTGCGGAATTAAAAATTAAACAAAAACAGGGATCATGAACAATTACGAATTGATGGTGATTTTTACCCCTGTGCTTTCTGATGATGATTTCAAAGCGTCTCAGAAAAAGTACATCGACCTGCTCACAGAAGCAGGCGGATCGGTGGTTCACACGAACCCCTGGGGACTGAAATCACTGGCGTACCCTATCCAGAAGAAGACCACAGGTATTTACTGGGTCCTGGAGTACAGTGCGCCATCCGACTTCAATGAGAAGCTGAAGATCCAGCTTCTGCGTGACGAGAGCGTTCTCCGTCACATGGCTACCAAACTCGATAAATACGCCGTCGAGTACAATGCGAAAAAGAGAAGTGGCGTACAGGCTTCATCCGAAAAAGTGGAGGGTTAATTTATGGCCAAAGCAAACGAGATCAAGTATTTAACTGCGATCAAGACCGAAAAGCGCCAGAAGAAATACTGCCGCTTCAAGAAGATGGGGATCAAGTACATCGATTACAAAGATGGCGAGTTCCTGAAGAAATTTATCAACGAGCAGGGTAAACTGTTGCCCCGCAGGATCACCGGTAACTCCCTGAAGTTTCAGCGGAAGGTATCTGATGCTGTGAAAAAAGCCCGTCAGATGGCGATATTGCCCTACGTAACAGACCTGTTAAAGTAAGGAGGACACCATGCAAGTAATATTGATACAAGACGTAAACAACCTGGGTGGTGCCAACGAACTGGTAACGGTGAAGAACGGGTATGCCCGTAACTTCCTGATCCCAAACAAGTTCGCCGTAGAAGCAAGTGCTTCTAACCTGAAGCAACTCCAGGAGCGCCTGAAGCAGAAAGCGAAGAAAGAAGAGAAGATGCTCTCCGAGATCAACAACGTGATCGCGGTACTGAAAGAAGGTCCGGTGAAGATCGGAGCGAAAGTTGGTGCCAGCGAGAAGATCTTCGGTAGCGTTACTTCTGTTCAGATCGCCAAAGCGATCCGCGATCAGAAAGGGTATGATATCGACCGTCGTCGTATCTCCCTGGCTGAAGACATCAAGGAGCTTGGTACATTCAAAGCGAACATCGACTTTGGAAATGGCCATGCTACTGAAGTAGAGCTTGAAATTGTAGCTGAATAAGCGAAGTTCGAAGATATACCAGGTAAAAACCCCGCAATCGCGGGGTTTTTCTATTCATAAAAAATAAATTTCATAAATCAAAATAAAAATATACCTTCGGTGTGTCCAGAATGATCTTTACAGTATCCAATCGTTCTCTGAGCATTTCTCGAAAATTGTTCCTGGTTCATTGATCACTGTTATCATGATGGTTTATTTATTTTTTTAATTTAGAATCATGAACATTTACGTTGGAAATCTCAGTTGGGATATGACTGAGCAAGATCTCCTGGAGCTTTTCGCTCCTTATGGCGAAGTTACTTCTGCCAAAATTGTTACCGACAAATTCAACAACAACCGCAGCAAAGGCTTTGGTTTCGTTGAAATGTCTGACGACGAAGCGGGTAAAACTGCTATTGAAAACCTGAACGGTGTTGAGACTATGGGTCGTAACATCGTTGTTAACGAATCACAACCTAAGCAAGGTGGATCATCTGCTGGCGGCGGCGGAGGCTTCAAGAAAAGAAGCTTCGGTGGCGGCGGCGGTGGAAGCCGTGGCGGATTTGGTGGTGGTGGAAACCGCGGTGGCGGTGGCTACGGTGGTGGCCGCGGCGGTGGCGGTGGATACAACCGTTACTAATCAGGTTTAAGATTATCGAACAAAATTCAAGTCTCTCCATTGGGGGGACTTTTTTTGTTTGGTTATTTCCTGCGGCTACTTTACTGCTTCGCGCGTTGTAGCGCAGTTATTTTCCCGCAACTGCTTTGCGCTTTGCAGTTAACTACTTTTTCCACGCGAAGACGCAAGGGAGGACCGCTTCGTTCCTCGCGGGACGCGAGGGGCGGT
>CAMLRX010000180.1 GCA_946482545.1 uncultured Flavihumibacter sp.
CGCACTCTGTTGGTCAACAACGCGGACAGGCCAATCCGGAAGTTGAACCACAACCTTTGTAAATAATTCATGGCTATAGGTTAAGGGTTATTCAGATTCAATGATCACCATGCCAGAACTCGCCGGTGCACTTTGCTTGGCTTCTTTGGCGGCCATTTCTTTCATTTGTCTGACCAGACTACTATCCAGGGTTACCAACTGGGCAGGTTTTGTGGTCTGCTTCACATCGATGGTCTTGAAAGCCAGTCCCGAGGTGTCTGAGGGAAGGGAAAGGAAAATGGTTTCGCCACCTGAAAGTCCGTTACTGATGATGGCTGCGGTTTCATTGGAACTGTGCACCACCACTTGCTGTTTTTGAAGAAGGCCATCCTTACGCAGGAACACGAAACTTTTCGCGCTTTCAGAAAAAATACTCTCCAGTGGCACCTGTACCACATCTTTATATTTTTCGGTAAGTATCTTACAGGAAACGGTCATGGCCGGACGAAGTTCATCGTCTTTTGTCATCACATCAATAAGTACCTCAAATACTTTCGCGTCACTGTTTGGCCGTTCCTCCCCGATATTGGCCACGGATTTCACCACGCCTTCCAGCTTCTTATCGGGAGAGGCATCAAGCGCGATACTCACCTTCTGGCCTACACGAACACGTTGCACGTCCACTTCGTTTACGTAGGTGAACACCTCCATTTGTGTAAGATCGGGCAAGGTGGCCACCGTCGGGCTCCAGAGGTCGATCTGGGAACCAACAGCTTTTTTCTGCCCGTTCCAGTTCTTTTCGTAAATCACCATACCTCCTTTTGGTGCGGTGATGTTCAGTTGCTGCATCAGGCGCATGAGCCGTTCGTTCCTGTTCATGAGTTGCGCCATATCGCTTCCATAGATTTGTAGTTTGGTCTGGGCCTGAATCTGCTTCGTTTTGTAATTCTCTGTTTTCTGCTTCAGCGTTCTTTCTGTTTTTTCATAATCCAGTTGAACCCTGTTGATTTCGGCGGGCGCCTCAAACCTGCTTTGTTCTTTTTCGAGCACCTTTTGCTTCAGGTCATATTCCAAGTTCTGGATTTCATCGCGGAGCCCTCTCATTTCAAGCATGGTATCCAGGGTGGCCTGTTTGATCTGCGCGTTCATTTTTTCGATCTCGATCCGCTGCTGGTTGATCTTATCCATTAGGGAACTGTTGTCCAGGCTGGCAACAAATTCACCTTCCTTTACGGTGCTTCCTTCCGCCACCATATCCGAAATCTTGATCTGGTAAACGCCTACCTGTTGTAATTCCGGCGGCGCCATGATCCGTGTATTACTTTTACTACGCAGTTCTCCTGAAGTGGTAATCATCACTTCGAAATCGCCTTTCTTTACCTGGTGTACCAGTTCGGCGGAAGTTTCTTTTTTGCGGAAGAAGAGGAAATAGGCAAGCACCGCGGCTGCAATAATAAGCAGTACCACGAATAAGGGTTTATTTCTTTTCATGACTGGGCTAATGGTTAACGCCCACAATTTATATGCAATATGTATGCGCCGCTGTTAGAGCATTGTTAATCCGGATCAACGGTCAGCATTCACTGAGTGAGAGCGGGATATTCACGGCAAGTCCGCCATCAGCGGTCTCTTTGTATTTGCTGTTCATGTCCAGCGCGGTTTCCCACATGGTTTTCACCACGGCATCCAGCGATACTTTGGCAAAATCAGGAGAACTTTGCAAGGCGAGTTGCGAAGCGGTAATGGCTTTGATGGCGCCCATCGTATTTCTTTCAATACAGGGTACCTGCACCAACCCGGCGATGGGGTCACAGGTCAGGCCCAGGTGGTGTTCCATTGCTATTTCAGCGGCCATCATGGCCTGTCGTTGTGTGGCGCCCATACTTTCCGTTAAACCTGCGGCTGCCATTGCAGATGAAACGCCAATTTCCGCCTGACAGCCACCCATAGCCGCAGATATGGTGGCTCCCTTCTTGAAAATGCTGCCGATTTCTGAAGCAGTGAGGAGGAAATGAATGATCTTCTCTTTCGTATAGCCATCACAGAAAGCCACATAGTATTGAAGCACGGCGGGGATCACACCTGCGGCCCCATTCGTAGGGGCAGTTACCACTCTTCCGAATGACGCATTTTCTTCATTTACGGCCAGCGCAAAACAGCTTACCCAATCGAGGATGTATTTGAAATCTGTACCACCTGCACGGATCGCGTGCAACCAACTGTCGTAATCAGCATAAGTTCTGCCCGCCAGCAGTTTCCGGTTCAGTTCCGCCGCCCTTCGTTTCACTTTCAATCCGCCGGGTAAAACACCTTCAGTATGGCAACCTTTGTAAATACAATCACGCATCGTTTCCCAGATATGCCATACGCCCGCACTTGTTTCCGGCTCGCTCCGCCAACTCAGTTCATTCTCCGCCACTATTTCATGGATGCTCATTCCTGTTTTCATGCACCAGTGCATCAGGTCAGCGGATTTATCGATCGGGAACGGCAGTTGAACGGACGCGCTACCACCTTTGGGCGCATTTTCCTGCACCACAAAACCACCGCCAATGGAATAATAGGTTTCCGCAACGTTCTCTCCGTTTTGCATTTCAGCAAGAAAAGTTACTGCATTGGGATGGAAAGGAAGGGATTCCTGGAACAGCATTACAATATCGGTGGAAGGAACGAAATGGATCATCCGTTGCCCGGCAAAATTCAATTCTTCTTTAGCAGCAATTTCATGAATACGATCCTGTAAGGTAGTCGTATCAAATGTAACCGGATCTTCGTTGCAAAGCCCCAGTTGCACCGCGATATCTGTGCCATGCCCTTTGCCGGTTTTGGCCAGTGAGCCGTATAAAAGCGCCTGTACTTTTTTCAGGTTGTCCAGACTATATTCAGTGGCAATCTTATTAGCGAACATGGCCGCGGCCCGCCAGGGTCCAAGTGTATGAGAACTGGATGGCCCCACGCCAATTTTGAACATATCGAATACGGAGATGGATTCCTGTGACAAAGTGCTTATTTTTTACAAATGTAGATGAAAAAACCCCGGAGCAAATTCCGGGGTTTACGTATGGATCAAATCTATGTACGAATTAGTCGAAGTCGATTAATTCCACTTCAAATATGAGAATAGAATTTCCGGGAATAAGCACTTGCTGCGTTTGTTGGTCTCTTACATCCGTGCTTCCATAACCAAGCGCCGGTGGCACATATATCGTAATATTGCCGCTTCTTCCCACCAGAGGAATGGCTTTTTTCCAGGCTTCAATCAAACCGCCAAGCTGAAAAGCCACTCCGGCCTGATTGCTATCGAATGTACTCCCGTTAACCAGCTTTCCTGAATATTTAACGAATACTCTTCCACAAATATCCTTGGGCTTTTCAGCAGATCCTGAATCGCTGATACTGTAGTAAAGTCCGCTGCAATGTTTGGTCGCAACAATATTATTTGTATCCAGGTAAGTTTCCAAAGCCAGCACCTGCGCATCGGGCGCTTTGGCGGCACATGGGTCATAATTACACGCCTGTTCATCTGTTTTCAGGCATCCCGTAAACACAATGGAAAGAATGGACATTCCCAATAAAAACTGCTTCATGCTGCT
Source organism: uncultured Flavihumibacter sp. (assembly GCA_946482545.1). The sequence goes on from CAMLRX010000180.1 coordinate 3,573, forward strand.
AATCTGTTTGTACCTTGATTGAATTTGAGCTTTAACCGTTGCACGAAGTAAGTAAATTTATTCCTTCCAGCGCCAGTCGCCCGCAATTTGAAGCGGTTCTTTTAATCCGGCCTGTTCCAGAAAAGTTTTTATGGCGCCATCTTCCAGTCTTACAGCAGGAATTTCCGTGGTGTTGGCCATGGCCCAGATCATCATCGCGGAGAACCTCACCTGGTCTTTCATCCATTCGGGGCGTACCAGCGAAATATCGTCGCAACTGGCATGGTAGCACCTGTAAATGGACGAAGGCATATTGTTCACTGATGAAGCGGTTGGAATGCCTTCCAGCATAAATGGCTGGTGGTCGCTGTGCAGTCCGGCTCCCTCACCTATTTTGTTCTGAAAAACCGTATCTGTTTTACGGATCTGTTCGCCCACTATTTTGAAAAAAGATAGCGCTTCTTTTCTGCCGCCAATATTGAATCCGATGGTTGCACCCGACATATCAAAATTGAACACATATTTAATATTTCCGATCGTATTGCTCTTTTTTGCGTCTTCTACATAAAATTTAGATCCCAGTAGACCCTGCTCCTCTCCCATAAACAATACAAATTCGATGGTTCGGTCAAAAGAAAGATTCAGCGCCTTAAAAGTTCTGGCGATGTCTATGATCTCATAAGCGCCGAGTCCGTTATCGGTAGCGCCTGTAGCGAGGTCCCAGCTATCGAGGTGCGCGGCCACCACGATTTTCTCGTTCGGGTATTTTTTGCCGGGGATGGAGGCGATCACGTTCCTCGCCTCGATGGTACCGCTGAAATTGCGCATGGAAACGGAAGCGCGTAGGCTGCCCGATGCGAGTTGCCGTTTCAGCCGCATGCCATCTTCGTAGGTAATGTTCATGGCTGGAATAGGGTTTACTTTCCCGGTAACCGAAGCGGTTCCGGTAAGCAGAATGCCCCCCTCCACCCCGTTAAACAGGATAACGCCCGCGGCGCCATACCGGATGGCAAGCGCTGTTTTTTCCGAACGATGAAGGTTTTTGGTGCCTGCGGCCGTTCCGGGAAGTAAGCCCAGCGCAGCGAAAACGATTTTTCCTTTTGCTTTTTCCGGGGCCGATAAATAATCTGCTTCGAGCCCGTTACCCATGTCCACCATTTCTTGGGTGATGTCTACCTTTTCGGGAGAATGGCCCAATGCAACGGCTTTTACTTCTTCCTGGCGGCCATCGGGCGCGATGATGTGCAGGTGAATGGATTCACGGCTCCAGCTCTCCGCTTTGAACGGCTGGAAAGTGGTGGTGAGGCCATAAGTTTTCAGCAAACGAAAAGCATCTTCTTCGGCCTTCTTACCATTGGCGGAACCCGTTAAACGGTGGCCGATTGTTTCCGTGGATTGTTTCAGGTTCTGATAAGCCTCTGAACGCTGCTGCACTTCTTTGTTGATGGAATTGAACACGGCAGTCTGGTCCTGTGCCTGCACGTTCCATGCAAAAGCCAGCGCAGCCGCAAGTATTATGGGGTTTCTCATAAAGCGATTTGCTGTAAAAATAGTGGAACCGTTAATTTAAACCAATTGCGTCTTTCAGCCGCGCCTCAAAGAATGGCGCCTTCATCTGGGTCTCAAAAAACTTCCGGTGCTTCGTTTTGTTGTTCAGGAAAAGAGTAGCCGGGATAGCGCCCGACCAGGAAGGATCGATTTTGGGACAGAACTGGTCGGCATTCGTTTCATCAAGCCATACAATCTCCGCGTTGAACTGGTGTTTCTGTGCAAAAGCCTGGATTTTGGCGGGATAGAAAAAAGGCAGGTCCAGACTAACCAACAGCAGTTTCACCTTTTGTCCTTTGTATTTTTCCGCGATCTCCTGGAACCAGGGAATTTCCTCCACGCAAGGCTTGCAGAATGTGGCCCAGAAGTTCACCACCACAGGCGTTTCACTCTGTTCGAGGTAACGCTCCAGGTCGGTGATCTTCCAGCGGCGGATCTCCTGGGCGGAGGCCAGCATCATCAACAATGAACCAATCAGTACCAGTGAAAATCTTTTCATTTCAATCTTTTTTCGATCATACCTCAGGAGAGGGCCAGTTGATGCTCCAGTGTTGGAGTTGCGCATCAATTGCTTCGGTTGACAACTTCGGCTGGTCATAATGTCCTGCGCTTGTCTTTTGCCGCAACGCTTCATATAAAGTAACCGCACATGCCACGGAAATATTGAGGGATTGGATCACTCCCATTTGCGGGATCACGAAATTCCCATCGGCCAATCCCCTTAGTTTTTCCGTCACGCCTTTTCTTTCGTTGCCAAAAACAAGCGCCAGCGGCTCCCTGAAATCGATCTCGTACAAACCTACGGAATCGGCCCCCAAATGGGTTGTTAAAATACGTCCATACCGCTGACGGACGGCTTCCACACAGGTTTCCGGATCGGAGAACTGGTGTACTTTCACCCATTTCCAGGCGGAAGAAGAACTTCTGAAGCCCCAGCGTTTGTGTGCATCTGCTATAGTGTTGAGCACATAAATTTCCGGGATACCCACCGCATCGCAGGTGCGCATCACCGCCGAAATGTTATGGGGGTCGGTAATATTTTCCAGCATTACCGTGATGTCCGGCTGTCTTTTTTGCAATACAGTGAGCAGTTTATCGTGTCTTTCAGGCGTCATATCAATAAATTCACGGCCCGAAATTATAAAAACACCAGATTTGTACCTTATTTCGTATCAATTAACCAATGACCTATGGCTAAGAAAATATTGAAGATATCCGGAATCACCTTGTTGGTACTGTTGCTGCTCGCTTTTATCCTGCCTTTCTTTTTTAAAGACAAGATTGTAGCGATAGTGAAAACAGAAGTGAACAAGAACCTGAACGCGAAAGTTGATTTCAGAGATGCTTCGCTCTCCTTCTTCCGGCATTTCCCCCGGGTTTCGCTTGCGCTGGAAGAATTGTACATCGCCGGGGTGGATCATTTTAAAGGCGATACGCTGTTACAGGTGAAAGAACTGGATGTGGCCGTGAACCTCTGGAGTGTGATCGGCGGAGACCAGATCAAGGTGCACGCGGTAAACCTGGAATCCCCTACCATCCACGCTATTGTGGACAAAGAAGGACGCGCGAACTGGGACATCGCTTTGCCCGATACTTCTACCGCCACCACAACGGATACCGCGGCCTCTTTTAATATCGCCTTGAAACAGTATGCCATTACGAACGGCAATATCCGTTATGATGATGTTCCCGGTAATATGTATGCGCAGATCACCCAACTTAACCATAGCGGCAGCGGCGATTTTACCCAGGACCTCTTCACGCTTCAAACCAAAACATCCGCTGAAAAAGTGGATTTCAGTTATGGAGGTGTTCCATACCTGAATGCGGTAAAAACAATATTGAACACCGATATCGGCATCAATACCAATGAAAGCAGCTATACTTTTGATACTGAAGAGGTTCAGTTGAATGACCTCAAATTGAATACAAAGGGTTCTTTTCAATTAGTGAACGACAGTTCCTATAAAATGGACATCAGTTTTAAAACACCGGACAACACCTTCAAAAGTATTCTTTCCCTGATCCCGGCCGTGTATTCCTCGGATTTTGATAAGATACAAACAAAAGGAACCGCCGCGTTGGAAGGTATGGTGAAAGGCCTTTATACGCCTACCCAACTGCCCGCTTTCAATGTTGCCTTACAGGTGAAAGATGGTTTTTTCCAGTACCCTGATCTTCCAAAACCAGTTCAGAACATACAGGTGGACGCGAAGCTGAGCAATCCCGATGGCATAACCGACCATACCGCTATTGAAGTGAGCCGTGGACATATTGAAATGGACAACGAGCCTTTCGACTTCCGGTTCATTTTCAAAAATCCGGAAACCATCAAATACATTGATGCCGTTGCAAAAGGAAGGCTCGATCTTTCCAAACTTACCCAACTCGTAAAACTGGAAAAGGGCACGCAACTCGCTGGCATTATTCATGCGGATGTTTTTGCGAAAGGCAATATGTCGGCCATCGAGAACCAATCAGGTCCGTTTACCGCCGGTGGTTTCCTGGATGTGAAGTCATTGAACTATTCGTCTCCCGCTATTCCTCAACCTGTGAAGAACGGGAATATGCGGATCAACATCACCAACGAGGGTGGCGTGGCCGATCAAACCAGTATTTCCA
>CAMLRX010000181.1 GCA_946482545.1 uncultured Flavihumibacter sp.
CGCACCAGGTTCACAAATGTGTCAAAGCCCTTTTTGTCGAATACGGGCGCTTCATTGGCAGGGTAAGTTACATAACCTGTGGGCCACGAAAGCAAGGTGGAATAGATAGCTGCGTCCACTTCCTCCTCCCCGTATAATGCGCCAAAACGCGCCCGGTTTTTCAGGAGGTAAGCGAATACAGGAGACGACGCATCTTTAATGTATTCCCTGATCAATTGGTAGTTTTCCCTTTCCAGCCATGAATCGGGGCGGATGCTTTGCAGGTAATCCGAAGCTACTTTGTCTGCTTCATCTTTGTCGTAAGCATTGCCCAGCGCCCTGAGGTACCTTTGTATGAAAGCCGCGTCCTGGGTTTTGGAAGGATATTCCTTTCTCAGCGTATTCAGGTTGTTCACGGGACTCAGCGCATCAAGTCCATGCTGGATGAACTCTTCTGTGCTGCAGGAGCCTACGATACGGTGCACCACTTCTCCTTTTCCATCAATGAAAAGAAATGTGGGATAGAAGCGTACATCATATTTTTTTCGCAGCTCAATGCCCTCACCCTTCTCCATATCCGTGTAAGCGCTTACAAAGTTCCTGTTGAAGAAAGCGCCCACCTTTTCCTGTGTGAATACGTTTGCGCGCATTGTTTTGCAGGGGCCGCACCAGGTGGTATGCGCATCCATAAAAATCAGTTTTCCCGTTGCGCGTGCTTCTGCGAGTATTCCTTCCCAGTTCTTTGCTGAAAACTGGATGGCGGAAGGTTGCTCTTTGGGTGCGGGCAGGTTAGTAGTGGTTGCCTTACTTCCTTTTGAAGGCAGCGTGAGCGCTACGGGCATTACGAAACCTGCCTCACCGGCCGGTTTCACTTTTTTGTCCAGCGCTGTCTGTCCGGCTTTAATGAACGCATCAGCTTCCTGGTAGCCGCCATCTCTTGAAACGAGTTTTCCATCGCCATCAATGAACAGGAAACTCGGGTACGCGCGGATGGCATACTTTTTAGCGAGCGCGGGTCCCTCCCCTTTTTCCATATCCATTTCTGTATTGATGAAATTTTTATTGTAGAAATCGGCTACATTGTTGAGGGTGAACACATTTTTGGCCATCATAATGCAGGGACGACACCATTCGGTATGCGCATCCAGGAAAATGAGTTTGTTTTCTTTTTTAGCTTTTGCCAAAAGTGCTGCCCAACTGTCTTTTGTAAAACTGATGCTTCTGCTGTTGGCCGTTTTCTGTTGGTCCACAGCGAGGGAAGTACGGGCCTTTGCCATCAATACACCCGGATCTTTTGCTACCACCGCGGCATTGGTATACTCCAACTGATCGCCTGTTCCGGCATAAAAAACATAGGCGGGGTACATGAGCATGGCGAGCCGGGGTGCGAATTTCTTCCCTTCCTCCGTGTGCATATTGATTTTTATGGCGATACAATGTTTTTTGAAAAATGATGCAATACTATCGGTCGGGAAAACATTTGCCGCTACTTGCGCATCGAATTCAGAAGGCTTGTCGCGCTGTACATCCACGAAAATGATTTTCTTTTCTTTCTGTGCTTTTGCCATGGCGGCCTCAAAACTAAGTTGCTCATACTGCACGGCCTGTTGTGCCCTGGTTTGAAGGGCACTGAATAACAGGCAAAAAACGAATGTCCTGGCAACGAACGTAGGTAAATTCATAATGGTCTTTATTTAAGTGAAAAACTGGTAAGGCATTCAGGAAATGTATCCCGGGTTCTGTTTGATAACACCGTTCGAGATATCAACTTCCACCTGCGGAACGGGTAATACTTTTTTTCCTTCGGGAAGATCGGGTGTACGAAGTGGTTTTCCGGTCCGGATCAGGTCGTAACGGTAATGTCCTTCAAATGCGAGTTCATATTTTCTTTGTTCAAGAATAGCGGATATAAGCGTTGCGGCATCCGCGAATTGTGCGGTGGTGAATGGAGTGGCGAAAGGCAAGGCCCTGGAACGCACTTCATTCAACCATCCTACCGCTTCCTCCGTAACGCCTGTGGTGCGGGCCAGCGCCTCCGCTCTTGTGAGTATAACTTCGGCCAGCCTGATCACGGGAACATTGTCGCGTCCGTTCTGGTTGTTGAACTTGAAAGTGGTGTACTCATTCAGGTTATTGGTATTGTAAACCTGGTCGCCTTTGAACATCAACTGGCTCACGCGCAGGTCGTTCTGTTCAAATGCTCCTTTGAAACTTTCGTTAATCCAGAAAGAGCGTTTGAAAAAATAAGCATTACCGAGGTTGTTGTTTTCAGCGGTGGAAGCGCTGGTGATATGGCTCACAGGGTAAGCGAGCACATGCTCTCTTGAAAGCGCCTGCGCGGTGCCGCTGTTAGCGGGAAAAACACTAAGCAGGCTGGCAGACAATTCATACACATCCTCGGGATCGTCCAGTACTTTTTTCGCCGCTTCCGCAGCCGATTCATAGTTCCGCATGTACAGGAAACAACGCGCCAGCAAAGCGTTCGCGGCTCCCTGCGTTGCGCGGGACCGTGTTTTAAGATCGGTATTGAATTTCACTGGCAGATCAGGCATACTTTCTTCCAGGTCTGTTTTTATTTGCGCATACACCTGAGCGTTTGTTGATCGTGGAATCACATCGCCGGTATTGTATCCCTCAAAAGGTGTTAGTTGAAGGGGCAGTCCGAGCCCATCAATTTTCCCGGTCAGCGCGCCGTCGCCAAACATGCGCAACAGGTCCAGTGTGGCGAGAGCACGGACGAACCTGCTTTCTGCGGTGATGCGTGCTTTCGCGGCAGCATCGAAAGCGCCGAACTCCTTCACGCGGGCAATCACATTGTTCGCGCTGTTGATGGCTTTGTAGTAAGCCCGCCACACAGTCGCCACAGCATCATCAGCCGTAGTGGCCTCTCCGTTGGCGTACGTATTGTAGTAGGCGTTTGTTTTGAGGATCGTGGTGGTAAAATCGCCGAAAGCATAAGAGATGCTTCCGGTAGCAGCCTTGTACAGGTTATAGTAAGCTTCGGCCAGGGCTTGTTCCGATCCGGCCTCTGTGGCGAACACATCCTTATCGGTAAGCGTGTTCTCCGGCGCTATCTCCAGTTGCTTGTTGCAGGCTGCGAATAGCACGGTGATAGAAAGCAGCCGGATTAATACTGTCTTTTTCATATTAAAATCCGAGGTTTAAGCCAAACTGAATAGATTTTGTTTGCGGCATGGTCAGTTCATCGTAACCAGATTGCAGTGCCGATGAACCAAAGGCGCTCACTTCCGGATCAAGTCCGCTGTAACCTGTTATGGTAAGCAGGTTGGTGCCGCGAAGGAAAAACTGGCATTGCCGCAACGCCCCCCTGGTAAGTCGTCCCAAAGTTTCCTGCCGCACGTTATACGACAGCATAAGTGTTCTTAGCCGGAGGTAAGATGCGTCTTCCAGGAAACGGCTGTTGGTGCGGCTCGTGGTAAAGTCGCGGATGCTGCTGGCTGATCCGGGAGAAGTGGTGATGCTGCGGTTCACGAGCTTTGGAATATCTGTCTGGTGCCCGGGAATCAGCCATCGCTCCAGTATTTCCGTACTCAGGTTCGGTGCATTTTCGGTCGCATAAGTGAGGAGCGAAGCACGTGACCCGTTGATCATTTTGCCGCCTGCAGAAAAAGAACAGAACGCGTTCAGTTCCCATTCTTTGTAGTGAATCGTATTGCCGATACCGCCGTAATAATCGGGAAGACTGGTGCCATACGATCTTCTGAAATCGTTCACATCATCCACCACCGCGAACAGGGAGGCCGGAGGGGTTTCAGAGATCGCGCCTTTGTTATCGTACCACAATGGGTTACCGGTCATGGCATCCACGCCGCGCCAATCGTACAGGAAGAATTGTCCTGCGGGTTGCCCGGCTTTCAGGTACTTGAACGCTTCGTCTGCCGAGCCGATCTGTTCCCCGTCGAAATTGAGCCGGAGTACTTTGTTGCTGTTGGTGGACACATTGAAGTTCACGGACCATCCGAAATCCTTCTTCCGGATCAGTTCTCCATTTACCGTCAGTTCAAGCCCTTTGTTCACCATGTCCCCGATGTTCTGTGGCTGGCTGGTCCAGCCCTGGTACAACGGAATAGCGGAGTTCATGATCATGTCGCGGATCCTGCGCTGGTAATAGTCGATGGTAACGGAGAGCCTGTTGTCCCAAAGCATCGCATCCACCCCAACATCTATTGATCTTGTGCGCTCCCATTTCAGGTTCGGGTTATCCGGCTGACTCATCTGCAGTATGGGTGTACCCGCGTAGCTGAGGTTATTGCTGTTCAGCACATATTGCCCCTGGCTGCCATAGTAAGAAGTGGAGCTGTTGTTGCCCGAAAAACCAATACTGCCACGGATTTTAAGGTCGTTGATCCATTCCACCTTCTCCAGGAAATTTTCCCTGGAAAGGCGCCATCCGGCGGATATGGAGGGAAAGCCCACATACCTGTTGTTGCTGCTGAACCTGGAAGAACCATCCAGTCTGTAAGTAATGCCTGCCAGGTATTTGTTGTCGAACTCATAATTGATCCGGGTGAAATATGAAACGAGCGCCCATTTCTGGCGGAGGGAAGCTTTGATGTACCTGTTCTGCGCTGCCTGTATACTCCTGATCTGGTCGTTGAAGAAGCCGTATCCTCCAATGCCGGTACTCGTTTCCACCGACTGCTCATAACTTTGTCCGGCCACTGCATTCAGGTAGTGTCGCCCGTTGAATACTTTGAGAAAGTTAGCCGTATTGTTGAGTACGATCTTTTTATTATTTCCGGCGGTCTCAACGGCATCATCACCAAAACCGCTGGGCCGCTTCACCCTTCGGGTGTACGCATTGACTCCACTAAGTTGGGTACCGAATTCCGAACGCAGCGTGAGCCAACTGATGGGCTTATACTGCACATACAGATTGCTGATGGCATCCGTTGTTTCCAGTGAATTGGTATTCAGCAGGGCGTCCGCCACCGGGTTGAGGTCGATATCGCCGAAAGGGTTTGTGCCCGCGGAATAAAGGTAATTGCCGTTGTCGTCTTTCACAGGAAGGTTAGGCGCTTTCAGTAACGCGTTCCTGTAAATGGCCGGTGCGTTCATAGAAGTATTGTCCGTATAGCTTACAGACATATTAATACCCAGTGTAACAGCATTCGAGGCCTGGTGGGAAAGGTTTACCCGACCGGTGTAGCGCTTATAATCGCTGTTGATGATGTAAGCAGGCTGACTGGTATAGGACCCGCTCACGAAGAACTGTGTTTTGTCTGTTCCTGCCGACATGGAAAGATCCGCCTGTTGTGAGATGCCCGTACGCGATACTTCGTCTACCCAATCTGTATTGTGGGGAGAAGTAAACTGCTGATTGGTGCCCAGTTGCCGGTAGTATTCGGTATAGACTTGGTTGTACTGCGGTCCGTTCAACAGGGCATATTTCCCGATGGGTTGTACGGTCCCCGTTATGGACCTCAGGTTAAACGAAGCTTTTCCCTTACTTCCTTTTTTCGTAGTGATCAGGATCACGCCCGCTGCCCCCCTCGATCCGTAGATCGAGGTGGCGTAGGCATCCTTCAGGATTTCAATGGACGCGATGTCCGCGGGGTTCAGGGACGACAGGGGATTGTTTTCGAACTCCTGCCTGGCAGGAAGATTATCGGCTACGGAAGTACCGCCAAACCCGATGGCCGGGGTGGTGGAATTGTTGAAGTTCCTGGTGTTGAGGTCCCGCCCGGAACCATATATCGGTATCCCGTCAATCACGATGAGCGGCTGGTTACCGTTGGGATTAAGCGTACTCAACCCTCGAATGGTAATGGCCGTGGCCGATCCCGGCACACCCGAACTGGAAAGAACGTTCACGCCCGCTGCCTTACCAATGATCGCGTTGTCGAACGAAATGTCTGCGGAACGCGATAGTTCTTTGGCATCGATGGATGCAATGGAACCGGTGATGTTCCCTTTACGCTCGTTGCCATAACCCACCACCACCACTTCATTCATTTGTTTCCTGTCTTCCGGAAGTGTGATGTCCATCAGGGTGGAGGCATTGCCGCAGATAAGCAGGGGTGTGAAGCCAACGGCGCTGATCTCCAGGGTATCACCAGGTTGGGCCAGCAAATGAAACTGTCCTTTCTCGTTGGTAGTGGTACCTTTTTTTGTACCTTTTATTTTCACACTGGCCCCATAGATGCAGGCGCTGTCGCGTCCGGATTTGATGGTGCCCGTCAAAGGCTTCATCGGCACCGTATCCTGCGCGTTCATTCCTTTCATCAGCACCAGCAGCGTTAAGGTGGCGGCAATTCTTTTGTATGATTTGCTTAGCATGGGTCACGGTTTATTGTGGGAAAGCGCCTTTCCATACATCGTTCACGAAGGTGAAAGTGCTGCCGTTCTTGGGGCCCTGACCACCGATCACCCAAATCGTATTGTTGTTGTTAAAGAAGGAAAAATGTGTTCTTGCGGTAAATGATGCCGGGAACACCCTGGGATCCGCACCTTCAGCCTTGCTCCAGTTCACACCATCGTTCTGGGATACCCAGAGTTCTGCCGATGTTTCTGTGGTACTTGTTTCTCCGCCCAGCAGGAACAGTTGGTCTTTGTAAACAATTACTTTATGGCCCCATCTTGGGGTAAATGCTGCGGATGTGGTCAGTTGGGTCCATGTGGCGCCGTCTGCAGAGGTCCACACATCATTGAGCAGGTTTCCTCCGTTGTCTCTTCCGCCGGCCACGTAGATTTTATCTTTGTGAACGAATACTGCGGGATTTGTTCTGGGGAGAAAAGCAGCAGCGGGTGTTACTTCGGTCCATGCGGTCCCGTCAGTAGAACTCCATACATCGTTCATCGCGGCGCCCGGGCTGTTGGCATTACCGAAAGCAGGATACTTATTGCCGCCCACGATAAAGAGTTTGTCTTTAAACACCACTGCGTTTATTCTTTCCCGTATGCTCCACCATGTTTCTCCTGAAGCAGGTGTTTTTACAGTCCAGTTGGTGCCATCGGTACTGCTCCATACTTCATTGGTTACTTTACTGAAATTCATACCTATGGCAGGGATGAGGCCACCGAGCAACCATACTTTATTTTTGAATCCGAATACTGCTGTCTGACGTTCCGCGAAAGGTATTGGGTTATCCATATTGTCTTTCACGGCAGCTACTGCCGTCCATGTAATACCATCGGTGGAGTTGTACACCCCTCTTGTGAATGCACCGAAACTGCCGCTTTGCGCACCGAACAACCAGAGCTTGCCGCCGAAAGCGCCTGCAGAAGCCGTTCTGAATGGGCCCCATCCGGCATTGTCCGTTAACCGTTGCCATGCAACAGTATTGGGATCCAGTTTGGCCACGTTTACTTTAACGGTATAGGAGCGGGTGGTAATGCCATCTTCCGCCATTACATCATACGTTACCGGCGTATTGAAATTATTGGTTGTGGTACCTGAGACCTGGACTGTACCGCCTACTTTCGCCACAGACAAAGGCACGGTTTGAAAAATGGCTACCAGCGCCGAAACATCCGTCTGGAAAGGAAGGCTGTCTTCGTTCTGAATAACCCGGAGGGTTTCATCAATCGTAAAAGCAACGGACTTGTCTTTGATGCTGAATGCTGTAATGCCGGCGAGTGTGCTTTTCGGATCGTCCTTTTTGCAGGACAAAAAGCTAAGGCTGGCCATTACTACGAATAAAACGCATTTACCCCCTGTTCTCATTTTTTCTGAAAGCATTGTTTTGGTTTTAAAGATTAACGCTATATGGTTC